>JANMAW010000387.1:0-1777 GCA_031360005.1 Rhizobacter sp. | reverse complement strand
GTTCAGGTCAGGCTGCAAGGGCGGCGCGGCCAAGCGATCGAGAAAGATCCGGTGGATCGCCTCCGCCGGGACCGGCTTGCTGAAAAGGTATCCCTGCAGCTCATCGCACAGGCTCGCGCTCAGGAATTCATCCTGTCCTTCGGTTTCGACGCCTTCCGCAACCACGGTCAGCCCCAGCGCCTTGCCCATGCTGATGATGGCATTGGCGATCGCACGATCTTCGCCGTTTGACTCGAGCTCGCGGACGAACGAGCGATCGATCTTGATCGTGTCGATCGGAAACTGCTTCATCAGCGACATCGACGAGTAGCCGGTACCGAAGTCGTCGATCGCCAGCCGCACGCCGCGACTCTGGATCGCATCCAGCACCCCGATTGCACGATCGACATTCTGCATGACCATGCTTTCCGTGACCTCGAGCTGCAGGAGGCGAGCGGGCATTCCGCTTTCCTTCAGCACGTCATCGATGTCCTTGATCAGTGCACCGTCAAGGAACTGTCGCGGCGACAGGTTCACCGCCATCGAAAGCTCCGGCAGGCCATCGCGCAGCCACTGCATATTCTGCTCGCAGGCGGTCTTCAGCACCCAGCGGCCGATCGGCACGATCAGGCCGGTCTCTTCGGCGAGTGGAATGAAACTCAGCGGCGGCACCGAGCCAAGTTCCGGATGCGACCAGCGCAAGAGCGCCTCGACGCCGGTGAAGCGCCGTGTCGCAGCATCAAGCTTCGGCTGGTAGTGCAGCGTGAACTGCGAAAGGTCCAGCGCATGACGCAGATGCGTCTCGAGCGCAAGGCGTTCGACCGACTGGGATTTTACCTCGGATGAGAAGAACTGAAAGTCGTTCTTGCCGTCGCCCTTCACGGCATACATCGCCATGTCGGCGTTCTTGGTGAGCGTTTCGGCATCGCGGCCGTTGTCGGGGAAGATCGCAATCCCGATGCTGGCCGTGGTCTTGCATTCGTAGCCGGCGAGAGTCGTTGCCGGCGCGATCGCCTGCAGCAAGCGCATGGCCGCGAGCGCGGTTTCGTTGTGATCGGCGATATTGCCGAGCAGAACCACGAATTCGTCGCCGCCCAGGCGCGCGACGATATCGTCCTTGCGCGTGCATTTGCTCAAGCGTTCGGAAATCTCGACCAGCAACTTGTCGCCCGCGGCATGGCCGAGCGAATCGTTGATGACCTTGAAACGGTCGAGATCGATGAACAGCACCGCGCACTTGCTCGACTGGTCCGCGCAGTCGGAGATCTTTTGCTCCAGCAATCGCGTGAAGTGCTCGCGGTTGGGCAAGCCGGTCAGGCTGTCATGGTTGGCGAGGAAATGGACCCGCGCTTCCGCGCGCTCCT
This sequence comes from Rhizobacter sp., assembly GCA_031360005.1. Lineage (GTDB taxonomy): Bacteria > Pseudomonadota > Gammaproteobacteria > Burkholderiales > Burkholderiaceae_C > LMDS01. The sequence continues at coordinate 434 of JANMAW010000387.1, read as the reverse complement.
TCTCGTCGGCCTGATCGAACCTGGTGAGCGCGAACGAGAGGTTCTCGGCCATTCGCTCGAGCAGCTCCGTGAACTCCGGCGTGAACACGTCATGTTCGGGCGCCATGAACAGCAGCACGCCGACGACCCTTCCGCGGCTGAACAGAGGCAGCGCCACACCGGAGCGCGGCGCGACCAACTGATTGTCTTTCGGCTTCCAGACTTTCGCCGAATGCGAATTCAGCAAATCGTTCTGGATGCGGGGCTGTCCGGTCCGGAACGCAGTGCCGATCAAGCCGCGACCCTCCGCAAGCTTGTCGGACGTCGAGTAACGATTGTTGCGGACGATCGGCGCGTTCGGTCCGGCAGCCGCCGCAAGCTTGAAAAACTTGTCTCCGGGAGAGGCAAACAGGATCGATGTCGATGTGAATTTCGCCCCGCGTGCGGCGGCCTCG
>JANMAW010000366.1:0-1740 GCA_031360005.1 Rhizobacter sp. | reverse complement strand
GAATGACCAGGACCGAATTTTCTCGGGGGAAGCCAGACCGATCTTGATGGCATCGAAATGCTCATCGGGAGTGAACTGGCGGAACAGATCAAGTAAACCCTTCATTGCTCTGGTTCCTTTTCTTTAGTTGCGCTCGAGTTCCATGTCGATGCCCAAGGAACGGATTTCCTTGACCAGGACATTGAACGATTCCGGCATGCCGGCTTCGATGGCGTGTTCGCCCTTGACGATGCTTTCGTAGACCTTGGTGCGGCCGTTCACGTCGTCGGACTTGACCGTCAGCATTTCCTGCAGCACGTAGCTCGCGCCGTAGGCTTCGAGCGCCCACACTTCCATTTCGCCGAAGCGCTGGCCGCCGAACTGGGCCTTGCCGCCGAGCGGCTGCTGCGTGACCAGTGAATACGGGCCGGTGGAGCGCGCGTGCATCTTGTCATCGACCAGATGGTGCAGCTTCAGCACGTGCATGTAGCCGACCGTGACCGGGCGCTCGAACGCGTCGCCGGTGCGACCGTCGTGCAGGATGGCCTGGGTTCGTGTCGCGGTCAGGCCCTTGGCCTTCGCGATCTCGTCCGGGTAGGCGAGCTTGAGCATCGCGCGGATTTCTTCTTCGGCGGCGCCGTCGAACACCGGCGTCGCGAACGGCACGCCCTTGCTGAGGTTGCCCGCCATCTCGATCACTTCGGCATCGCTCAGGTCGTCGAGCCGCTCGGTCTTGCCCCCCGACTTGTTGTACAGCTCGTCGAGGAACTTGCGGATCTCGGCGACCTTCACCTGCTCCTGCAGCATTGCGCCGATGCGCTGGCCGATGCCCTTGCCGGCCCAGCCCAGGTGCACCTCGAGCACCTGGCCGACGTTCATGCGCGAAGGCACGCCCAGCGGATTCAGCACGATGTCGCACGGCGTGCCGTCGGCCATATACGGCATGTCCTCGACCGGAACGACCTTGGATACGACACCCTTGTTGCCGTGGCGGCCCGCCATCTTGTCGCCCGGCTGCAGCCGGCGCTTGACCGCGAGATAGACCTTCACCATCTTCAGCACGCCGGCCGGCAGCTCGTCGCCCTGCGTCAGCTTCTTGCGCTTTTCCTCGAACGCGAGGTCGAAGCTGTGGCGGGTCTGCTCGAGCGAGTTCTTCACGCTCTCCAGCTGGCCCGCGACGTTTTCGTCGGCCGGACGGATGTCGAACCAGTGGTACTTCTCGACGCTGGCCATGTAGGCCTTGTCGATGACGGTGCCCTTGGCGATCTTCTGCGGGCCGCCGTTGGCGGCTTGCCCCACCAGCAGCTTCTCGATCCGGTCGAACGCGTCGGCCTCGACGATGCGCAGCTGGTCGTTCAGGTCCAGACGATAGCGCTTCAGCTCGTCGTCGATGATCTGCTGGGCGCGCTTGTCGCGTGGGATGCCTTCACGGGTGAAGACCTGCACGTCGATCACGGTGCCGTTGGTGCCCTGGTCGACCCGCAGCGAGGTGTCCTTCACGTCGGAGGCCTTCTCGCCGAAGATCGCTCGCAGCAGCTTCTCCTCCGGTGTCAGCGTGGTCTCGCCCTTCGGCGTGACCTTGCCGACGAGCGTGTCGCCGGGGTTCACTTCGGCACCGACGTAGACGATTCCCGACTCGTCGAGCCGGCCGAGCTGCTGCTCCGACAGGTTCGGAATGTCGCGCGTGATTTCTTCGGAGCCGAGCTTGGTGTCGCGGGCCATCACCACCAGTTCCTCGATGTGGATCGAGGTGTAGCGGTC
>JANMAW010000332.1:0-1920 GCA_031360005.1 Rhizobacter sp. | reverse complement strand
TCCACCCGTTGGATCTGGCGGCGCTGGGTGCCACGCCGGGCGATGTCGTCACGATCGAGTCGCGCCGCGGTACGGTATCGCTATACGCTCGTGCCGATGACGGGACGCCGCGCGGAGCGGTGTTCGTGCCCTTCTGTTACTACGAAGCAGCGATCAACAGGCTGACCAACGCCGCGCTCGACCCGTACGCGAAGATCCCCGAATTCAAGTACTGCGCGATCCGCGTGCGGCGCGGCGGCTCGCCTCCCGAACAGGGCAGCTTCGGTGGAGGTCAGGCGCTGGAACGGCTGGAGGCTTGAGCCGCCGAGACGGGCCGAGGCCGCATGACCGGCCGGGGACGACGACAGGCTGCGGTCGCTTGCATCGCACCGGGCGACTGGCAGCGCAAAACCAATAAAGCCAATAAAGAGGAGACATGCGATGAGCTTTTCGAGCCCCGAGTTCTGGATTGCGTTGCTGCAGATCATCGGCGTCAACATCATCCTTTCCGGCGACAACGCGGTGGTCATCGCGCTGGCGGCGCGCAGCCTGCCGCCCGGGCAGCAGAAGAAGGCGGTTGCCTGGGGCAGCGGCGCCGCGGTCGTGATGCGGATCGGCCTGACGATCGTCGCCGTTGAACTGCTGCGCCTGCCGTACCTCAAGCTGGTCGGTGCCGCGCTGTTGCTGTGGATCGCGCTGCAGTTGCTGCTTCCCGAAGAGGAGGGCGAGGGCCATGCCGAGGCCAGCGGGAACCTGGCGTCCGCCATCCGGACCATCCTGTTGGCCGACCTGGTCATGAGCCTGGACAACGTCATCGCCGTGGCTGCGGCGGCCAAAGGCAGCACGACGCTGTTGGTGCTCGGCCTGGCGATCTCGATTCCGCTCGTGGTCTTTGCCAGCACGCTGTTGCTGAAGCTGATGTCGCGCTTTCCCGTCATCATCACGATCGGCGCGGCCTTGCTGGGCTGGGTAGCCGGCGAAATGGCGATCAGCGATCCGGCGGTCAAGAACTGGATCGATTCGAACGCGGCGTACCTGCACTACGCGGCCCCGGCGCTCGGGGCGATCGGCGTCGTTCTGTTCGGTACCTGGGTCGCCAGGCGCGCCGAAGCTCGCCAGGCAGCCGCGTTGGATCTCGGTGCTCCCGCGCATGTCGCCACTGGCGTTCACCGCGTGCTGCTGGCGGTAGACGCTTCGGCCGGGGCTGCCCGTGCGGTGCAGCATCTGATGACGATGCGCGATGCGCTGCGGGATCCGTCCGGCGTCGAGCTGCACCTGGTCAACGTCGAACGCCCGCTGCCGGGCGACGTATCCACGTTCGTCGCGAACAAGACGCGCGAGGAATACCACCGGGAACGCAGCGATGTCGCGCTGGCGCCCACTCGCGCGACGCTGGATCGCGCCGGTTATCTATACCAGCTGCATCAGCATGTCGGCGACCCCGGTACGACCATCGCGGCGCTGGCCAAGACTCTTGGCGCCGATCTGATCGTGATGGGCACGCGCGGTCTCGGATCGCACACCGGTGCCTTGCTCGGCTCGGTGGCGCAGCGCACGGTGGAACACTCGACGGTACCGGTGCTGCTGGCGAAGTAGGTTGCACCGCAGCGCAGCGCCTCAACGGCGCCTGCGCCAAGCTCAGGTTGCGGCGGCCAGCATCCGCACCCGGCCGCGCTCGACATCCATCGTCTTCGCGAGCAGCTTGACGAGCGCATAAACCGTGTCGATGTGCGGCGTCGGCGTGCCGGTCAGGCGCCCGAGTTCAACCACCGAGCCGACGAGTGCGTCGATTTCCGGTGCCCGGCCGGCCTCGATGTCCTGCAGCATCGAGGTCTTGTGCCGGCCCACCTTTTCGGCGCCGGCAATGCGCTTTTCGAGCGACACCCGGAACTCGATCCCGAGCCGGTGCGCGACCGCCTGGGCCTCACGCATCATGCTGGC
>JANMAW010000323.1:0-1565 GCA_031360005.1 Rhizobacter sp. | reverse complement strand
GCAACACCCGCGCAACGACGCGCGCAATGTCGGGCCGGCGCGCGTGCAGCCACGCCACACCGTGCGCGATCAGCCCGAACCGGCGTCGCGTCAAGCCCGGCACGCGGTACACCGACAAGGTGGCTTCTCCCCCGTCGAAGTCGAAACGCAGCACGCCGATCGGCAGCCCGTCGTGCTCCGCGATCAGCAGGCAACGCTGCGGGTCGGCCAGAACGGCTTGCAGCCACTGCGCGTGTTCGTGCGGCGCCACCACACGATCGTCGAGCGACATCGCGCGAATCTCGGGATCGTTGCGCCAGAGCAGCAGCGCGTCGCGGTCGTCGTGCGTGGCCGCGCGAAACCCGATCGCTGCCGAACAAAGAATCTCGGCGACGCGTGCTGCGCCGTTGCCGTCGACAAGCGCCGCTGCGCGCTTTGCCATGCCACGCAGCATCGACGGGCTCTGCAGGCAGACGCCGACCCACGCCGCCATCGCTTGCACGTCGGGCGCGGGCATGCGGGCAACGCCGGCGGCGTAGCCGCCTTCCAGAAGCGTCTCCAGAACGGAAAATTGATTGGTCGCGATGCCGAACGCAAGCGTCGGCACGCCCAGGCAGGCGCGCTCCCAGCCCATCGCTCCGCCGGCGCCGATGGCCAGATCGGCTTTCGAGAGCAGTTCGGCGACGCTGTGCTCGGGCCCCGATACAACGCAGTTGCTGGCGCTGCACAACGCCGTGACCTCGGCGCGGTGTCGGTTCGAGCCGCCGATCAGCACATCGATTCGGTCCAGCAAGCTTGCGTGCGGCAGCACGGCCCTGACCGCCGCCGCGGTGTGGTTCGCCGGGTCCGCGCCGCCGAAGCAGATCAGGATGCGGCGGACCGGCGCGCGGAGTCTGGCCAGCGACTGATCGCGCAGCGCGGCGAACTCCGGGCGCAACAGCGCGAATTTCGGGCCAACCAGTTGCTGCAGGACCGACGCTCGATCGTCCAACGCCAACTGCGAGGGCGCGGACCGGTTCTGGTCGAGCAGCAACTCGCAGTCGTGGGCCCGGTGCGGCAGGTCGTCGATCACCATCACGCGCCGCGCCAGCGCACGAGCAGCGCGCTCCCACTCGATGTCGAGGCCGTAGTGGTCGACCACCAGCCAGTCGACCGAGGGCTGACCGAGGAGCGCTGCGCGGGTTTCGGCAAAGTCTTGCGCAGGGTCGACCGATGAGCCCGACGCTTGGGGCTGAAGGCGATGTACCGGGTGGCCCTGCCTTTCGAGCCAGCCGATCAGGTGGCCCGGCAGTTCGCGACAGACGAACCGCACCTGTGCGCCGCGTTGCCGCAGTTCGGTCGCCAGGGTCGCGCACCGCATCACGTGGCCGGTGCCGATCTGCGAAGAAGCATCCGCGCGGAAGACAACGGTGGCCATGTCAACTGCGCGCCGCAACGAAGGGCCTGCGGACAGGAATGCCGGCCTGCGCGAGGAATTTCTTCGCTTCGGCCGGGGTTTGCTCGGTGAAGTGAAACATGCTGGCCGCAGCCACTGCCGAGGCGCCCGCCTGCTGGATCGCCTGCCGCATGTGCTCGTAGGTGCCGGC
>JANMAW010000319.1:0-5887 GCA_031360005.1 Rhizobacter sp. | reverse complement strand
CGCAAGCTGATCGCGCGCCGCGCCGCGCTAGAACTCAAGCGCAACGCGGTCGTGAACCTGGGCATCGGCATGCCCGAGGGCGTGGCCGACGTGGCCACCGAAGAGGAGGTGATCGACCTGCTGACGCTGACCGCCGAGCCGGGCGTGATCGGCGGAATTCCGGCCAGCGGCCTGAACTTCGGCGCGGCCGTGAACACGCAGGCGATCATCGACCAGCCGAGCCAGTTCGACTTCTACGACGGCGGCGGACTGGACATCGCGGTGCTCGGCCTGGCGCAGGCCGACGCGCAGGGCAACCTCAACGTCAGCAAGTTCGGACCGCGGCTGGCCGGGGCGGGCGGCTTCATCAACATCAGCCAGTCGGCGCGCGAGGTCGTATTCGTCGGCACATTCACCGCCGGTGACCTGCAGGTGCGCGTCGCCGACGGCAAGGTGCAGATCGTCAGCGAAGGCAGCATGCGAAAGTTCGTGCGCGAGGTCGAGCACCGCACCTTCAGCGGCGAGCGCGCGCGAAAGCAGGGCCAGCGCGTGCTGTACGTGACCGAGCGCTGCGTGTTCCGCCTCGCCGAATCGGCAGGCCTGGAGCTGATCGAGATCGCGCCCGGGATCGACCTCGAACGCCATATCCTGGCGCAGATGGACTTCACGCCCGCCATCAGCCCGCAACTGAAGCTGATGCAGGCGTGCCTGTTCGCCGACGCGCCGATGAACCTGCGCGAGCGCATGCTGACGCTGCCGCTGGCTCAGCGGATCGACGTCGATGCGCTCAGCAAGATGCTGTTCATCAACTTCGAGGGCCTGGCGGTCGACAGCTTGCAGGACATCGAGGAGATCGAGTCCGAGGTGGCGCGCCGTGTCGAGCCGCTGGGCACGCGGGTCGACGTGGTCGTCAACTACGACCACTTCAGCATCCACCCGCATCTGATGGACGCCTACAGCGAAATGGTGCAGCGGCTCTCGACGCGCTACTACGGGCGCGTGACGCGTTATGCAGCGAGCGGCTTTCTGAAGGCGCGGCTCGAGCGCAAGCAATGAGAGAGCGGGATCCTTCCGATCTGGCTCACTCTCCGAGAGCCACGCAAGGCCCCTGGGCAGCCCCAGGAGAGCGTTGGCCTGCGCGAGGTCAAGGCGCGGCACGGCGCGGGCGCAGAAGCGATTCGACGACGCAGCAGCAACTGTTTCCGGCCAAGCGGCGCAGCTTGCCTTGATGTGGCTCAAGGCGCGCGCCCGGTCGTGGTCGCAGCATTGGCCTGTCGTCGGCAGCCATCGAGGAGCGGGCCAGATGTTGCAGATCCGGATTCACGGCCGCGGCGGCCAGGGGGTCGTCACCGCGGCGGAAATGTTCTCGATTGCCGCTTTCGCGCAGGGCCGGTACGCGCAGGCCTTTCCGAGCTTCGGCTCGGAGCGCACCGGCGCGCCGGTGGTCGCGTTCTGCCGCATCGACGACAGCGAAATTCGCCTGCGTGAGCCGATCCTCGCGCCCGATGTCCTGATCGTCCAGGACCCGACGCTGCTGCATCAGGTCGAGGTGTTCCAGGGCCTGGTGCCCGACGGCTATGTGTTGATCAACAGCAAACGCAGCTTCCACGCGCTGGGCCTGGCCGAGATCGAACAGCGCTTTCGCCCTGAACGCCTGATCACCGTGCCGGCCACCGAGATCGCGCTCAAGCACCTGGGTCGGCCGCTGCCCAACACTGCGCTGCTCGGCGGCTTCGCGGCACTGTCGGGCCTGATCACGCTCGCCTCGGTCGCCGACGCCATTCGTGAGAAGTTCGGCGCCAAGCTCGGAGCCAAGGTGGCCGACGGCAACGTCGCGGCAGCGACCGAGGCCTTCGAGTACGTGAAGCACGAGATGGAGGAACTGGTCCATGCTCAAGCAGACTGAGGGCTCGCACGCGGTGGCCGAAGCCGTGGCCCTGAGCCGCCCGGAGGTGATCTGCGCCTACCCGATCTCGCCGCAGACGCACATCGTCGAAGGTCTGGGTGAGATGGTGAAGAGCGGGGCCCTGCAGCCTTGCGAATTCATCAACGTCGAGAGCGAGTTCGCTGCAATGAGCGTGGCCATCGGCGCCTCGGCGGCCGGTGCACGCACCTACACAGCCACCGCCAGCCAGGGTCTGCTGTTCATGGCCGAGGCGGTCTACAACGCGTCGGGCCTCGGCCTGCCGATCGTGATGACGATCGCGAATCGCGCGATCGGCGCGCCGATCAACATCTGGAACGACCACAGCGACTCGATGAGCCAGCGCGACTGCGGTTGGATCCAGCTCTTCGCCGAAACCAACCAGGAAGCGCTCGACCTGCACATCCAGGCCTTCAAGCTGGCCGAGGAACTCTCGATGCCGGTGATGGTGTGCATGGACGGGTTCATTCTGACCCACGCCTACGAACGCGTCGACATCCCCGATCAGGCCGAGGTCGACGCCTTCCTGCCGCCCTACGAGCCTCGCCAAGTGCTCGACACGGCCGAGCCGGTATCGATCGGCGCGATGGTCGGGCCCGAGGCTTTCATGGAGGTGCGCTACCTGGCGCATGCCAAGCAACTCTCGGCCCTCGACCACATCCCGCGCATCGCCGACGAGTTCGCGGCGCGCTTCGGGCGGGCTTCGGGCGGGCTGGTGCGCGGCTACCGGACCGAAGACGCGCAGACCATCGTCGTCGCGCTCGGATCGGTGCTGGGCACCGTGAAAGACACGGTCGACGAGATGCGAAGCGCCGGCGTGAAGATCGGGGTGCTCGGGGTTCAGTCGTTCCGGCCGTTCCCGCTCGCCGCGGTGCGCGCCGCGCTGCAGGGCGCCAAGCGCGTGGTGGTGCTGGAGAAGAGCTTCTCGATCGGCCTCGGTGGCGTCGTGTCGACCGACGTGCGACTGGCCCTTTCGGGACTGCAGTTGCACGGCTACACGGTGGTGGCCGGGCTCGGCGGTCGCGCGATCACCAAGGCTTCGCTGCACCGCACGCTGCTCGAAGCCATCTCCGGCACGCTGGCGCCGCTGACCTTCATGGACCTCGATTGGCGCATCGTCAACCGTCAGCTTGAACGCGAAGCGCAGGTGCGCCGCAGCGGCCCGATCGCCGAGAATTTGCTGCGCGATGTCGGCCCGGTCGCATCGAAGGTGGCCTGAGATGAATCGACCCCATGCTTGCTGCGATGGCTGCCCCAAGGGCCACAGCCTCTGCGGAACCCGTGAGGTCGCGTCGGCAACGTGGGGCGGCTCGGCGGTACTGACATGAATCAACCCGTCAAGTTCTATCAAACCGGCACCTTCACCGTCGGCAACCGCCTGCTCGCGCCGGAGCAGCGCAGCGTGCAGTCATCGATCGAGCGCAACAACTCGCTGAACTCCGGCCACCGCGCCTGCCAGGGCTGTGGCGAGGCGCTGGGTGCGCGCTACGCGGTCGACGCCGCGATGCGTGCCACCGGCGGCCAAGTGATCGCGGCCAATGCCACCGGCTGCCTCGAGGTGTTCTCGACGCCGTACCCGGAAACCTCGTGGCAGTTGCCGTGGATCCACTCGCTGTTCGGCAACGCGGCGGCGGTCGGCACGGGTATCGCTGCGGCGCTGAAGGTCAAGGGCAAGACGAGCGTGCGCGTGATCGCGCAGGGCGGCGACGGCGGCACCACGGACATCGGCTTTGGCTGCCTCTCCGGCATGTTCGAGCGCAACGACGATGTCCTCTACATCTGCTACGACAACGAGGCCTACATGAACACGGGCGTGCAGCGCAGCTCGGCCACGCCGCCGGCGGCACGCACCGCGACGACGATGGCGGTGGGCGCGCACCCCGGCGCCGAATTCGGCCAGGGCAAGAACCTGCCGCGGATCGCGATGGCGCACGAGATTCCCTATGTGGCCACTGCCACGGTGGCAGACCTGCACGACCTCGAGTCCAAGGTCGAGCGCGCGATGAGCCTGCATGGCGCGCGCTACCTGCACATCCTGGTGCCGTGCCCGCTGGGCTGGGGTTCGGCCAGCCAAGACACGATCCGGCTGGCGCGGCTCGCGCGCGAAACCGGCATCTTCCCGGTCTTCGAGGCCGAGCATGGCGAGGTGACGCGCGTCACGAAGATCCGCCGCCGTGTGCCGGTGGAGGAATACCTCAAGCCGCAGAAAAGATTCGCCCATCTCTTCGGCAAGCCCGGACACCCGGACATGGTGGCCCACATCCAGGCCAACGCCGACCGCAACATCCAGCGCTACCGGCTGCTCGACGACCCAGGAGCATGACGATGCAAAAGCCCTTCGCCATCACCCTCGACCCCGGCTCGTCGCTCGCCAACAAGACCGGAAGCTGGCGCACCGAGCGCCCGGTGTACGTCGACCGCCTGCCGCCGTGCAACGCCGAGTGTCCGGCGGGCGAAGACATCCAGGGCTGGCTCTTCCACGCCGAAAGCGGCAACTACGAAGCGGCCTGGCGGCACTTGACGCGCGACAACCCGTTTCCGGCGATCATGGGGCGAGTCTGCTATCACACCTGCGAAACGGTCTGCAACCGCGGCAAGATCGACACGGCCGTCGGCATCGACTCGGTCGAGCGCTTTCTCGGCGACGAGGCGCTGGCGCAGCGGTGGCGGTTCGATGCGCCGAAGAAAGAGACCGGCAAGCACGTGCTCGTGGTCGGCGCCGGCCCGTCGGGCATGTCGGCAGCCTATCACTTGCGCCGGCTCGGGCACGCCGTGACGGTGCACGAAGCCGGCCCGCTGCTGGGCGGGATGATGCGCTTCGGCATCCCGAAGTACCGGCTGCCGCGCGACGTGCTCGACGCCGAGATGCAGCGCATCGTCGAGATGGGGGTCGCGGTACGGCTGAACGCCAAGGTGGTCGATCTGGCGCAGACGATGAAGGACAGCGCCTGCGACGCCGCGTTCCTGGCCGTCGGCGCGCACATCGCGAAGCGGGCCTACATCCCGGCGAAGGATTCTTCGCGAATTCTCGATGCGGTCGCCGTGCTGCGGTCGATGGAAGGCGAAGACAAGCCGATGCTCGGCCGTCGCGTCGTCGTCTATGGCGGCGGCAACACCGCGATCGATGTCGCGCGCACCGCCAGGCGGCTCGGGGCCACCGAGGCCATCATCGTCTACCGCCGCACGCGCGAGAAGATGCCCGCGCACGACTTCGAGGTCGAAGAGGCGCTGCAGGAAGGCGTGATGGTCAAGTGGCTGTCGACCATCAAGCAGGCCGACGCAGGCGCGCTGACGATCGAGAAAATGGTGCTCGACGACAAGGGCAATCCGCAGCCGACCGGCGAATTCGAGACGCTGGAGGCCGATTCGCTGGTGCTGGCACTCGGGCAGGACGTGGACCTGTCGATGCTCGCCGGCGTGCCCGGTCTGCAGATGAAGGACGGCGTCGTCCAGGTCGACGTCGCGACCATGATGACCGGCCACGCGGGCCTGTTCGCGGGCGGCGACATGGTGCCAGCCGAGCGCAACGTGACGGTCGCGATCGGCCATGGCAAGAAGGCGGCGCGGCACATCGACGCGTGGCTGCACGGGATGCGTCTCGAGCCTGCGGCGAAGCACGCGATCGCCACCTTCGATCGCATGAACCCGTGGTACTACAGCGATGCGCCGCAGACCGTGCGTCCGCAACTCGACATCGCGCGGCGCACCAGCAGCTTCGACGAAGTGCAGGGTGGCCTGACCGAAGAAAACGCGCTGTTCGAGGCCCGCCGCTGCCTGAGCTGCGGCAACTGCTTCGAGTGCGACAACTGCTACGGCGTGTGCCCCGACAACGCTGTCATCAAGCTCGGCCCCGGCAAGGGCTTCGAGTTCAACCTCGACTACTGCAAGGGGTGCGGCATGTGCGTGGCCGAATGCCCGTGCGGCGCGATCGACATGGTGCCCGAGGGTGTGTAGCGCTGCGGGACCGGCGCGCCGATGACGCCG
>JANMAW010000308.1:0-13459 GCA_031360005.1 Rhizobacter sp. | reverse complement strand
GCCCAGTCGTGCAGGTAGATGTCGGCCTTGCTGCGGCAGCCCCAATACAGTTCCACATGGCGCTGGCTGTGCTTGAACCGCAGGTGTTCGATGATCGCCTTGATCGGCGCGAAGCCGGTACCCGAGGCGAGCAGGATCATCGGTTTCTCGGAATCCTCGCGCAGGAAGAAGCTGCCGAACGGGCCTTCGACGCGCAGGATGTCTTTCTCGCGCATGCTGCCGAACACATGGTCGGTGAACTTGCCGCCGGGCAGGTGGCGCAGGTGCAGTTCGATGCCGGGCTTGTCGATCTGCGTGTGCGGCGCGTTCGCCATCGAGTAGCTGCGCCGCGAGCCGTCGCGCAGGATGAATTCGACGTACTGGCCGGCGTGGTACTGCAGCCGGTCGTTCGCCGGCAACTGCATCTGCAGGATCGCCACGTCGGGCGCCGGCCGCGCGATGCTGCTGACGCGGCTCGGCATCTTGCGCACCGCGAACTCGCCGGCACCGGGCACGGTGCGCGCCTCGACCACCACGTCGGTCTGCGGCGCGGCCTGGCAGGTGAGGATCCAGCCCGCCGCCTCTTCGTCGGCGCTCAAAGCCTTGGACTGGTGCGCGCCGTGGATCACGCGCCCTTCGAGCATGCGGCTCTTGCACGAGCCGCAGGCGCCGTCCTTGCAGCCGTACGGCAGCCCCACGCCCTCGCGGATCGCGGCGCTGAGGATGGGTTCGTCGCGGGCGACCTGGAAGCTGCGGCCACTGGGTTGCACGGTGACGGTGAAGGACATGGAGGAAACCTTTTAGACTGGCGCCGGACGCCGGAGAGTGCCGGCGCACTGTCTTGCGCCTGCCAAAGCCGTTGCACCTGCGAGCGCGAAGGCCGAGCACCGATTCTGCCCGCACACCCAAATCCCTTCGTGCCCGATCGACCGACCTGCTTCAAACGCCCCACCTTGCTGATCGTCGGCTGCGGCGACGTTGGCTTGCGCGTGGTCAGGCTGTTGCGGGGGCGCTGGCGGCTGATCGCGCTGACCTCGAGCCCCGGTCGCTGTGCTTCGCTGCGCGCCGCCGGTGCGCTGCCGCTGGTCGGCAACCTCGATGTGCCGGCGACACTGGCGCGCCTCGCCGGCCTGGCCGATGCCGTGCTGCACCTCGCGCCGCCGCCGAGCGAACCGACGCAGGGCCGCACCGACCCGCGCACCGCGCACCTGCTGAACGCACTGGCGCGGCGCGGCCGGGTGCGGCGCATCGTCTACGGCAGCACGAGCGGTGTTTACGGCGACTGCGGCGGTGCGCGCTTCGACGAAACGCGCGCCGTCAACCCCGGCACCGGGCGCGCGCGCCGACGCGTCGATGCGGAGCAGCGGCTGAGGTTGTACGGGCGCGCGTTCGGCGTGCGCGTGACGCTGCTGCGCATCCCCGGCATCTACGCGGGCAATCGCGCCGGGGGTCATCCGCGCGATCGCCTCGCGCGCGGCGCTCCGGTGCTGGCGGCCCAGCACGACGTGTACACCAACCACATCCACGCCGACGACCTGGCGCGCGCCTGCGTCGCCGCGCTGCACCGCGGTGCGCCGCAGCGCGTGGTGCATGCGTGCGACGACACCGCGATGAAGATGGGCGACTACTTCGATCTCGCGGCCGACCTCGAAGGGCTGCCGCGGCCGCGACGCATCACGCCCGAGCAGGCACGGGCCGAACTGTCGCCGATGCAGCTCAGCTTCATGAGCGAGTCGCGACGGCTGGTCAACAACCGGCTGAAGCGCGAGTTGCGCCTCAGACTGCGTTACCCGACAGTGGCGCAGGGCCTGAGCGCCTGAGCCAACGAACATTTTCGAGTTGCCGATGAAGACACTGCTGCTGACCGCCCCGCTGCCCACAGGCTATTTTGCGGAGGCGATCCACGCGATCGCGCCCGATGCCGAGCTGGTCGAGTACCGACGTGACATCAGCGACGCCGAACTCGCCGACATCGAGGTCGTCCTCGGCTGGCGTTTCCCGGCTGGCGTTGCGGCGCGCTTGCCGAATCTGAAGTGGGTCTGCTCGGTCGCGGCCGGCGTCGAGAAGCTGCTGGTGCCCGAGCTCGCGGCGCACGTGCCGCTCTCGCGCATCGTCGACTCCGAGCAGGCCGAAGGCATCGCTCAGTTCGTCGTGCTGATGGCATTGCGGCACGCGCGCGGCCTCGCCACCTACGAGGCGCAGCAGGTCGAACGCGCGTGGCGGCGCCAGCCGGTCGCGGCGGTGCGCAGCCGCGTCGCAGTGCTCGGGATGGGGACGATGGGCGCTGCGGTCGCGCGCCTGCTCGGCGCGGTCGGCTTCGCGGTGACCGGCTGGCGTCGCAGCACCGGCGCGTCGCTCGATGCGCTGCTCGCAACCAGCGACATCGTCGTCTGCGCGCTGCCGTTGACGATGCAGACCGACGGCCTGCTCGATGCCCGCGCGTTCGCGCAGATGCCCAAGGGCAGCTACCTGATCAACATTGCCCGCGGCGCGCACGTGGTCGAGCCGGACCTGATCGCTGCGGTGCGCAGCGGCCATCTGGCCGGCGCTGCGCTCGACGTGCAGCGCAACGAACCGATGGCCGCCGACGATCCGTTGTGGGCCGTGCCCGGCATCACGATCACGCCGCACATCGCGGCGCAGTCGTCGCCGGCGACGATCGCGGCGCAATTCGTCGCGGGGCTGCGCCGCGTGCAGCGCGGCGAGCAACCGCTGCAACTCGTGGATCGGTCGCTCGGGTACTGAGCCCGCGCACAGGGCACGCCTGCGCTCGGCCTTGTGGCTGGCGAAGGGCTTGGCGCCTTCCAGCGCCAAGGCTGGCGAAGAGTCACTTGCCGAACGGCGAGCGACCCTGCCAGTAGCGAATCATCAGGAAGCCGCCCAGCATCCCGCCCAGGTGAGCGAAGTGCGCGACGCCTGGCATCGTGCCGGTCACACCGAACAGCAACTCCAGCGCGCCGAAGACCGCGACGAACACCTTTGCCTTCATCGGGATCGGCGGGAACAGCGGCACGATCGTGCGGTTCGGGAACATCATGCCGAAGGCGAGCAGCAGGCCGAACAGCCCACCCGACGCGCCGACGGTGGGGTAGATCGCGCCGGACAACGCAGCGACCAGCAACTGCGCGAGCGCAGCCGTCAGCACACTCGCGAAGTAGAACTGCAGGAAGCGCTTCGGCCCCCACAGGCGCTCGAGCTCGGCGCCGAACATCCACAGGCCGAGCATGTTGAAGAACAGGTGCGTGATGCTGCCGTGCAGGAACGCGTAGCTCACCACCTGCCACGGCATGAAGCCCCCGCCCAGTGGCCACAGCGCGAGCAGCCGCGTGAACCACGGGCCGACGAACAGGTCGATGCAGAACGCAGCGACGTTGATCAGCAACAAGGCTTGGGTGATGGGGGGGATCGGCGGCATGCGCGGGTTCCGGATCGGCGGCAAAGGTGCAGAGTCTAAGGGTCGGGCGGCGCGCCGGAATTTCAAGGCCGACGCCGGTGCGGGATGGGGAGCGACAGGCCCGGCCTGTGGCAGAATCGCGCCCTCTGCAGCACCGGCCTCGGTGGCGAAATCGGTAGACGCGCGGGACTCAAAATCCCGTTCCGCAAGGAGTGTCGGTTCGATTCCGACCCGAGGCACCAAGCGCCATTTCCACTGCCCTGCGAGAATCGCCGGCAGGAGAGTTCATGAGCGTCAGAGTCCCCCGCAGGCCCCCGGTCAAATACCCCAGCGTCGAAGACGTCATCGGAAACACCCCGCTGGTGCGGCTGATCCGTGTGCCGGGCCTCGACAACGAGCAACGCGGCAACGTCATCCTCGGCAAGCTCGAAGGCAACAACCCGGCCGGTTCGGTGAAAGACCGCCCGGCGATCAGCATGATCCGGCGCGCCGAGGAGCGCGGCGACATCCGACCCGGCGACACGCTGATCGAAGCAACCTCGGGCAACACCGGCATCGCGCTGGCGATGGCCGCGGCGATCCGCGGCTACCGGATGCTGCTGATCATGCCGGAAGACCTGAGCATCGAACGCGCGCAGACGATGAAGGCGTTCGGCGCCGAGCTGATGCTGACGCCGCGTTCGGGCGGGATGGAGTACGCCCGCGACCTGGCCGAGCAGATGCAGCGCGACGGCAAGGGCCGGGTGCTCGACCAGTTCGCGAACGCCGACAACCCGCGCGTCCATTACGAGACCACCGGCCCCGAGATCTGGCGCGACACCAAGGGCCGCATCACGCACTTCGTCAGCGCGATGGGAACGACCGGCACGATCACCGGTGTCTCGCGCTACCTGAAGGAGCGCAGCGACGCGGTGCGCGTGATCGGTGCGCAGCCCAGCGAGGGCTCGCGAATTCCGGGCATCCGCAAATGGCCCGAAGCCTACCTGCCGAAGATCTACGACCCGACGTGGATCGACGAGATGGTCTACGTCAGCCAGGCCGATGCCGAGGAGATGGCACGCCGCATGGCGCGCGAAGAAGGTCTGTTCGCCGGCATCTCGGCGGCCGGGGCCTGCTGGGTCGCGCTGCAGATCGCGAAGACGGTGGAGAACGCGACGATCGTTTTCATCGTCTGCGATCGCGGCGATCGCTACCTGTCCACCGGCGTTTTTCCCGCCTGACCCGGATTGGCGTGATGGCCGAACAGTTCAACTTCTGTCCGAACTGCGCGACGCCGCTGCAGTTGCTGGCGAAGATCGAGGACGGCGGCGAAAGGGCGCGCGTGCGTTGCCCGGCGTGTGGCTGGACGCACTGGAACAACCCGACGCCGGTGCTCGCGGCCGTGATCGAACTGGCCGACCGCGACGGCCTGGTGCTGCTGGCGCGCAACGCCGCGTGGTCGGGCCGGATGTTCGCGCTGATCACCGGCTTCATGGAGGCCGGCGAAACGCCGGAAGACGGCATCAGGCGCGAGGTACTCGAAGAAACCAGCCTGCACGTCGATTCGCTCGGGCTGATCGGCGTGTACGACTTCCAGCGCATGAACCAGCTCATCATCGCGTACCACGCGGTCGCGCGCGGCGAGATCGTGCTGTCGCCCGAGCTTGCCGAGTACCGGCTGGTTCGGCCCGAAGACATCAAGTGCTGGCGCGCCGGCACCGGCTACGCGGTGGCCGACTGGCTCACCGCGCGCGGCATCACGCCGCAATGGGTCGACCTGCCGCCGCAGCCGGTCGTGCAGGGGTCCTGAAATCGACGCTTCGGAAGGATCGCGATGAACGCCCAGAAAGAGATCGACACCCGTGGCCTCAACTGCCCGCTGCCCATCCTGAAGGCGAAGAAGGCGCTGGCCGACATGCGCAGTGGTGAGGTACTGAAGGTGCTGGCCACCGACCCGGGTTCGATGCGCGATTTCCAGGCCTTCGCGCGCCAGACCGGCAACGAACTCCTCGAGCAGGAAACCAGCAACGACGAGTTCATCCATTTCCTGCGCCGCAAGTAGGCTGGCGCCGCGCCGCTGCCTGGCTCAGGTCTGGAGGGTCTTCAGATACTCGCGAAAACCCGGGCCCAGCAGCGGATGGGCGAGCGCCAGTTCGACGTTGGCCCGCAGGAAGCCGTCCTTGCTGCCGCAGTCATAGCGCTTGCCTTCGTAGCGATAGGCGAACACTTTCTCGCGCCGCAGCAGACCGGCGATGCCGTCGGTGAGCTGGATCTCGCCGCCGACGCCGCTCGCCTGGCTGGCGATCTCGTGGAACACGCCCGGAGTCAGGATGTAGCGGCCCGCTACCCCCAGGCGTGATGGCGCGTCTTCGGGCGCCGGTTTTTCGACGATGCGGGTCACGTCGATCAGCCGATCGTTGACCGGCGTGCCGGCAACGATGCCGTAGCGCCTTGTCTGCTCGGCAGGCACTTCCTGCACTGCGAGAATCGATACCCGCCACTCGTTGAACTGCTCGACCATCTGCTTCAGGATCGGTGTCTCTCCGACCATCAGATCGTCGGCCAGCAACACCGCGAACGGCTGGTTGCCCACCAGGCGCTGGGCGCAAAGCACCGCGTGGCCGAGCCCGAGCGCCTGCGCCTGACGCACGTAGATGCACTCCATGTCATCGGGCTTGACGCTGCGAACCACATCGAGGAGTTCCTGCTTACCCGCCCGTTCGAGGGCTACCTCCAACTCGAAAGTCATGTCAAAGTGATCCTCGATCGGTCGCTTGTGGCGACCGGTGACGAAAATCATTTCGCGAACCCCCGCGGCATAGGCTTCTTCGACGGCGTACTGGATCAACGGCTTGTCGACCACGGGAAGCATTTCTTTCGGCTGGGCCTTGGTCGCCGGCAAAAAACGTGTGCCCAAACCGGCCACCGGAAAAATCGCTTTGGTGACTAACATTTACTTACAATCCCTTTCGATGGTGTTTGCGGCGCGTCTTCATTCTGGCACGCCCCTGCGAGCGGGCATGTCGGATGGAGCCTCAAGATTGCCCCCAAGCACATGGATCTGCTGATCATCGAACCGCTCGAAGCCGAGGTCATGCAGTGGTTGCAGGCGCGCTACGCGCTGCGCTATGCGCCAGAGCTCGCGGGCGATCCGCGGGCGTTGCGGCAAGCGCTGTACAACGTGCGCGCGATGATCGTTCCGCCTTCGGTGAAGATCGACGCGCAGACGCTCCATTACGCGCCGGTGCTGCGCGCTGTCGGCCGGGTCAGCGCCGGGGCGGAAAACATCGATGTCGATGCCTGCGCGCGTGCCCGGGTCGAGGTCGTGCGCGGCCTCAACGCGACCGCGCCGGCCGAAGCCGAATTCATGATCGGTGCGCTGCTGTCGATGCTGCGGCGCGTCCCGGTGGTCGGCTCCGACGGCATGCTGGTGGGGCGCGAGCTGGGTGCCGCGACCGTCGGTCTGGTCGGCATGGCACCGGCCGCGCGCTCGATGGGGCAGATGCTGGCGGGGTTCGGCTCGAGGATGCTCGGCTACGACCCGGCGCTGCATGCGAGCGACAGCATTTTCGAGCGCTGGCAGGTCAAGCCGGTGGGCCTGCGCGAGCTGCTCGAGCAATCCGACGCGGTGTGTGTGCAGCTCAACTATTTCAGCCGCTATCACGGCCTGCTCGGCGAGCGCTTCCTGCCGTTCTGCAAGCCGAACCAGGTGATCGTCAGCATCGCGCATTCCGGCCTGTTCGACGAGGCGGCGCTGGCCGAGGCGCTGACCAGCGGACGCGTCGCCGCGGCGTGGCTCGACAGCCTCGAGCCCGGTGCGCTCGACGAAGGACGCCCGCTCTACGGTATCGAGAACCTGCAGATCACACCGAGGGTGGCCAGCACGACGCGCGAGTCGCGGCTGCGCAGTACCTG
Source organism: Rhizobacter sp. (assembly GCA_031360005.1). Classification (GTDB taxonomy): domain Bacteria; phylum Pseudomonadota; class Gammaproteobacteria; order Burkholderiales; family Burkholderiaceae_C; genus LMDS01. The sequence continues at coordinate 6,192 of JANMAW010000308.1, read as the reverse complement.
GGCAGTGGTCGCGCGCATCGACGAGTTGCTGGGCGTCATGCCGACCGCCGCCCGCGCATTCAGGGCGACGGCGCCAAGCGTGCCATTTGATCTTGCAGCCGAGCCACTGCCGCCGTGAAGTCGGCGACGCGCTGCTGCTCCTGAGAGACCACCGCAGCCGGCGCGCGCGCGACGAAGCTTCCGTTGCCGAGCTTGGCCAAGGCCTTGTCGATCTCGCCCTGAAGGCGGCTGATTTCCTTGCCGAGGCGCCCGGTCTCGGCGGCCACATCGACCTCGACGTGCAGGGCCAGCCGCGACTCGCCGGCCACCGCTACCGCCGCGCTGCGCGTCGCGTCTGCAAACTGCGCATCGGCCTCGAAGCGCCGCACTTCCGACAGTTTCGCCAGAGCCATCAGCAGCGGCGTGGCCCGCTCGACGAACGTGGCGTCGCCGATCACGTACAGCGGCACCCGCGCTGCGGGCGAAAGGCCCATCTCGCTGCGCAAGGTGCGGCATGTGCCGACCACGGACTTCAGCTTCGCGACCCAGGCATCCGCACTCGCGTCGACGCGATCGAGCTGCGCCTTCGGGTATGCGGCCGTCACGATGCTCGCGCCGTCGGCCTTGCGGCCCGCCGCAGGTGCCACCGCTTCCCACAGCTCGGCGGTGATGAACGGCATCGCCGGATGCATCAGCCGCAGCACGGTTTCCAACACGCGGATCAGCGTGCGGCGCGTCGCGCGTTGCTGCGCTTCGGTGCCGATCTGGATCTGCACCTTCGCGATCTCGATGTACCAGTCGCAATACTCGTCCCACACGAACGAATAGATCGCGTTCGCGACGTTGTCGATCCGGTAGTCCTCGAAGCCCTGTTCGACCGCCGCCTCGACGCGCTGCAACTCGCTGGTGATCCACTTGTCGGCAGGGCTGAAGCTCAGGTAACCGTGCGCCGGGCCACCCGGGGCGCATTCCGCCTTGGTGTGTTCCTTCAGCCCGCAGTCCTGCGCTTCGCAATTCATCAGCACGAACCTGGTCGCGTTCCAGAGCTTGTTGCAGAAATTGCGATAGCCCTCGCAGCGCTTGATGTCGAAATTGATGTTGCGGCCCAGCGTCGCATACGAGGCCATCGTGAACCGCAGCGCATCGGCGCCGTAGGCCGGCATGCCATCCGGGAACTCCCTTTTCACACGCGCCGCGACCTTCGGCGCGGTCTCGGGCCGGCGCAGACCGACGGTCGATTTCTGGACCAGCGTCGGCAGGTCGGCGCCGCGGATCAGGTCGACCGGGTCGATCACGTTGCCCTCCGACTTGCTCATCCTCTTGCCTTCGCTGTCGCGCACCATGCCGTGGATGTAGACGGTGCGGAACGGCACGCGGCCGGTGAAGTGCGTCGTCATCATGATCATCCGGGCGACCCAGAAGAAGATGATGTCGTGGCCGGTGACGAGCACGCTGGACGGCAGGAACAGTTCCAGCTCTTTCGTCTGCTCCGGCCAGCCGAGCGTGGAGAACGGCACCAGCGCCGACGAGTACCAGGTGTCGAGGACGTCTTCGTCGCGCGTCAGCGTGCCGGTGTAGCCGGCGACCGTCGCCTTCGCACGGGCTTCGTTTTCATTGCGACCGACGAAGATCTCGCCGTTCGTGCCGTACCACGCGGGAATCTGATGCCCCCACCAGAGTTGGCGCGAGATGCACCAGTCCTGGATGTTCTTCATCCATTGGTCGAAGGTGTTGACCCAGTTCTCGGGCACGAACCTGACTTCACCGGAAGCGACCGCGTCGATCGCCTTTTGCGCGATGCTCTTGCCGTCGGGAGCGGTCTTGCTCATCGCCATGAACCATTGTTCGGTCAGCATCGGCTCGATGATCTGACCGGTGCGGGCACAGCGCGGCACCATCAGCTTGTGCTTCTTCGTTTCGACAAGGAAGCCTTGCGCGTCCAGATCGGCGACGACCTGCTGACGGGCCTTGAAGCGGTCGAGCCCGCGATAGGCCGCCGGCGCCTGGTCGTTGATCTTCGCGTCCAGCGTCAGCACGCCGATGATCGGCAGCCCGTGGCGCAGCCCCACGGCGTAGTCGTTCGCGTCGTGCGCCGGCGTGACCTTGACGACCCCGGTGCCGAACGCTCGATCGACGTAGTCGTCCGCGATCACCGGGATGTCGCGGTCGCACAGCGGCAAGCGCACGTGCTTGCCGATCAGTGCGGTGTAGCGCTCGTCATCCGGGTGCACCATCACCGCGACATCGCCGAGCATCGTTTCCGGCCGCGTCGTTGCGACGGTGACCGAACCGCTGCCATCCACGAGCGGATAGCGAATCATCCAGAGAAAGCCGTCTTCCTCTTCGCTTTCGACCTCCAGGTCGGAGACCGCCGACTTCAGCACCGGGTCCCAGCTCACGAGCCGCTTGCCGCGGTAGATCAGCCCTTGCTCATAGAGCTGCACGAAGGTGTCGGTGACGACGGTCGAGAGCTTCGCGTCCATCGTGAAGTACTCGTGCGACCAGTCGACGCTCGCGCCCATACGGCGCATCTGCTGCGTGATAGTCGACCCGGATTCCTGGCGCCACTCCCAGACCTTCGCGACGAAGTTCTTGCGGCCCAGGTCGTGGCGGCTGATCTTCTGCTGCTCGAGCTGGCGCTCCACGACGATCTGCGTCGCGATGCCGGCGTGGTCTGTGCCCGGCACCCACAGGGTGTTGTCGCCGCGCATGCGGTGATAGCGCGTCAGCGCGTCCATGATGGTCTGGTTGAACGCGTGCCCCATGTGCAGCGTGCCGGTCACGTTCGGCGGCGGCAACTGGATGCTGAACGAGGGCTTCGATGCGTCCAGCGTCGGCGCGTAGACGCCACTTTGCTCCCACAGCGGGGCCCAGCGGGCCTCGATGGCGGCGGGTTCGAACGATTTGGCGAGTGGTGTCATGGCGTGATCGCGGGTCGCGGCTGCGGCCCGGCGGTGGGCGGTGCGCGCTGCGACGCAGTGCAGGATCGGGATGCTCGCGATTGTAGGTGGCGCCTCCGGGCTGCTATGGTGCGGCATCTGCCAACCGCGGAGCCGCTCCGAATGAAATTCAAGCCCTTGCCGCGCCGCGGCGCCGTGCTCGCGATCGTTGCGTTGCTGGCCGGCTGCGGCGGCGGCTCCGACAGCGGCGCCGGCTCCGACAGCGGCGCCGGCGCCGCCTGCGACGTGCCCGCACAGAACGCCTGGCTGCGCGGCTACATGCTCGATTCGTACTACTGGACCGGCCGCTCGCCGAGCCCCGATCCGGCTGCGTTCACCAGCATCCAGAGCTACTTCAGCGCACAGTTCTTCGGCGGCGATTCGGTCGTCCCCAAAGACCGCTGGAGCTACATCCAGGACACCGCGAGCTACAACCGGTTCTTCGGCGACGGCAAGACGCTGGGCTACGGCATCTTCGTCAACGGCATCGAACTGACGCTGCCGCTGAAGGTGCGCTACACCGAGGCGCTGTCGCCCGCCGCGGCAATGCTGGCACGCGGCGACACCATCGCGTCGATCAACGGCCGCAGCGCCGCCGAACTGATCGCCGCGAACGATTTCAGCGCCCTCACTCCCGCCAAAGAAGGCGACATGCTCAAGGTCGTGATCGACGGTGCCACCGGCCCGAAGACCGTGACGCTGACCGCGGCCGTCTACACGCTGACCCCCGTGCCGGTGAACACGGTGCTGACCTTGCCGAGCGGCGCAAAGGCCGGCTACCTGGTGCTGAAGGATTTCATCACCCAGGCCGAGCCACCGCTGTCCGCAGCCCTCGCCGGCTTCCGCGCGGCGGGCGCCACCGAGCTCATCGTCGACCTGCGCTACAACGGCGGCGGGCGCATCTCGACCGCCAACACGTTGGCCGCGCTGATCGCCGGCGCGGCGGGCAACGGCAAGGTGTTCGCGCACCTCAGCTACAACGCCAGCCACCGGGCCTCCGACACCGACGTCACGCTCGCCGGCGGCACCGGAGCCGCCTTCGCGCGAGCGATCGTGCTCACCGGCGCGCGCACCTGCTCGGCCAGCGAGCTGGTCGTCAACGGGCTGAAGCCGCACATGCAGGTCGTGACGATCGGCGCCGCGAGCTGCGGCAAGCCCTTCGGCTTCAACCCGGTGGCCCACTGCAGCAGCACCTACAGCGCCGTCAACTTCGAATCGTTCAACGCCCTGGGCGACGGCCGTTACTACAGCGGCATCGCCGCCACCTGCGCCTCGACCGACGACTTCAGCGGCGCGCTCGGCGATCCGACTGAGAAGCTCACCGCCGCGGCGCTCGACTATTTGCGCGTCGGCGCGTGCGCCGTGCCGACGGCGAGCGAAACAGCGAGCGCGCTCTCGCTCAGCCGTCGGGTGCGCAGCCAGGGCGCCGAGCCGGGGGAGCGCCAGGGAATGCGGGCGGATTGATCCGCGCCGTCGTGCGCTCTACATCAGAAGATGTTCGCCCGCGTTGTCGCCGCCCAGAATCACGTAATTCACCTTGCGGATGTCGGCGAGCTTCGTGCCGCCGCCATACGAGATCGAGCTCTGTACATCTTCGCGCATCTCGCGCAAGGTGTCGGCCAGGCGCCCCTTGATCGGCTCGAGGATGCGCTTGCCCTCGACGTGCTTGTACTCGCCCTTGTTGAAGTCGCTCGCCGAACCGTAGTACTCCTTGAACAGCTTGCCATCGACCTCGACCGTCTGACCGGGTGACTCTTCGTGCCCGGCGAACAGCGAGCCGATCATCACCATCGCGGCGCCGAAGCGCACGCTTTTGGCAATGTCGCCGTGGTCCCGGATGCCGCCGTCGGCAATGATCGGTTTCGTCGCGACGCGCGCACACCATTTCAGCGCCGAGAGCTGCCAGCCACCGGTGCCGAAGCCGGTCTTCAGCTTCGTGATGCAGACCTTGCCCGGGCCGACACCGACCTTGGTCGCGTCGGCGCCCCAGTTCTCCAGGTCGATCACTGCTTCGGGCGTGGCCACGTTGCCCGCGATCACGAACGCGGCGGGCAGTTTTTTCTTGATGTGCTCGATCATCTTCTGCACGCTGTCGGCGTGGCCATGGGCGATGTCGATCGTGATGTAGTCGGCGCCGACGCCGTCGAGCGCGAGCCGGTCGATCACGTCGTAGTCGGGCTTCTTGACGCCCGAACTCAGCGAGACGATCAGCCCCTTGTCGCGCATCTTGCGGGCGAACGCGACGTTGTCGATGTCGAAGCGGTGCATCACGTAGAAGAAGCCGTTCGCGGCCAGCCATTCGGTGATCGGCTCATCGACCACCGTCTTCATGTTGGCCGGCACCACGGGCAGGTTGAAGCGGTGCGCGCCGAACTGAACCGACGGGTCGCACTCCGCGCGGCTTTCGACACGGCACTTGCGCGGCAGCAGCAGGACGTTGTCGTAGTCGAAGATATCCATGTTCCCGCTCCGCCAATAAAAAACCGGGCGCCAAAGCCCGGTGCGCAATTCTACGCGGCTGTTCTGCAAGCGGCAGCCGCGTGCCGGCAGCTGCGGGGCATTCGTGCCGGCGCCGCTGCCCGACAATCGGCCCATGCATTCCGAATCCGACGTCGACGGCTCCGCGCTGCTGCATCATCTGAACCCCGAGCAGCTGGCGGCCGTGACGCTGCCGCCGCGCCCGGCGCTGATCCTGGCCGGCGCCGGCTCGGGCAAGACGCGCGTGCTGACGACGCGAATCGCGTGGCTGATCCAGACCGGCCAGTTGTCGCCAGGCGGCGTGATGGCCGTGACCTTCACGAACAAGGCCGCGAAGGAGATGTTGACGCGCCTGGGGGCGATGCTGCCGATCCCGGTTCGCGGCATGTGGATCGGCACCTTCCACGGCCTGTGCAACCGCTTCCTGCGCGCGCACTGGAAGCTGGCGGCCTTGCCGCAGGGTTTCCAGATCCTCGATTCGAGCGACCAGCTCTCGGCCGTGAAGCGCGTGATCAAGGCGATGAATCTCGACGAAGAGCGCTTCGTGCCGAAGCAGGTGACCTGGTTCATCGCGGCCCAGAAGGAGAACGGACTGCGCCCGAAAGACGTCGACGTGCGCGACGAGCAGACGCGGGTGATGGCGCAGGTCTACCAGGCCTACGAAGACCAGTGCCAGCGCGAAGGCGTGGTCGACTTCGCCGAGCTGATGCTGCGCACCTACGAGCTGATGCGCGACAACGCGGCGCTGCGCGAGCACTACCAGCATCGTTTCCGGCACATCCTGGTCGACGAGTTC
>JANMAW010000278.1:0-9545 GCA_031360005.1 Rhizobacter sp. | reverse complement strand
GCCGCGTTGATGGGAGCGGTGCCGATCGCGCTAGGCCTCGGAGCCGGCGCCGAACTGCGCCAGCCGCTCGGCCTCGCGGTGGTCGGCGGGCTGGTGTTCTCGCAGGCGATCACGCTGTACATCACGCCAGTGATCTATCTTGCGCTCGACCGTTTCAGCGGCAAGGGTCCGGTGACGACGCCCGAAGGGCAGGCTGCGGTTCGGGAAGCCGGGTGATCGCGCGGCGGGTCTGGCAGCCCTGGCGCTTGCAGGCGCCAGGGCCTTAGTCGGCCGCAACTTCGAGCGAAGGCGCGCCTTGTGCGCGGACTCAGTGCAGCAGCGTTCCGCTCGGCGCAGTGCTCATCACGGTGAACAGCGGCTGGCCGACGCTGCCGGCCCTGACTTCGTCTTCGGTCGCGGCGCGCACGTCGCGCACCACCAGGTCGAGGCGCAGCGCGATGCCGGCGAGCGGGTGGTTGCCGTCGAGCACCACGTGGCCCGGATAGACCTCGGTCACGGTGTAGATGGCGTCCGCCGGCAGGCCTTGCGTGGTCGCGCCCGGGGGCATGCCGTCGAACTGCATGCCGACCTCGACGCCTTCGGGGAACACCGCGCGTTCCTCGAAGAAGACAAGCGCCGGGTCGTAGTCGCCGAACGCGTGTTCGGGTTCCAGATGGAGCACGGTCGCGAAGCCGGTTTGCTGGTCGGTCAAGGTTTCTTCGACCTTGGCGAGCAGGTCGTCGCCACCGAAGAAGAACTCGACCGGGTCTTGCAGTTCGTCGATCAGACTGCCCTGGGAGTCTTGCAACTTCCAGGTCAGGCTGACGACGCACGGATGGGTGATGAGCATCGCTCGATGATCGCACAATCACCCATGGACATCACTCTCGCGACAGCCCTGCTGGGCGGCCTGTCGCCGCAGACTTTCATGCGCCGGCACTGGCAGAAAAGGCCCCTGTTGGTGCGCCAGGCCGTGCCCGGCGGCGTGACGCTCCTGAGCCGTGCGCAGATGTTCGACATGGCCGGGCGCGAAGAGGTCGAGTCGCGCCTGATCGTGCGTCAGGCGGGTCGGTGGTCGTTGCGCCAAGGGCCGCTGAAGCGCTCCGCGATCCCACCGCTGAAACAGCCGCAGTGGACGCTGCTGGTGCAGGGCGTGGACCTGCATGTGCCGGCGGCGCGGGCGTTGCTCGACCGGTTCCGCTTCGTCCCCGATGCGCGGCTCGACGACCTGATGCTGTCGTATGCGAGTGATGGCGGCGGTGTCGGCCCGCATGTCGATTCGTACGACGTGTTCCTGCTGCAGGCGCAGGGGCGGCGGCGCTGGCGCATCGGCCGCGTCCGGGATCCGATGCTCGTGCCGGATGTGCCGTTGAAGATTCTCGCGAATTTAGAGGCGGAGCATGAGTGGCTGCTGGAGGCCGGCGACATGCTCTACCTGCCGCCCGGCTGGGCCCACGACGGCGCTGCCGAGGGCGAATGCGTGACCTGTTCGATCGGCTTCAGAGCTCCCGGACGCGTCGAGATCGGCCGCGACGTGCTGCAGCGCGTGGTCGATGCGGCCGAAACCGGCGCTGCCGAAGCGCTGTACCGCGACCCGCGGCAGGATGCGACCGCTTCGCCCGGACGCATCCCCGCCGACTTGCAGGCCTTCATGGTTGCTGCGGCGATGCGCGCAGTCGCGGACCGCGGGTCGCTCGCTTGCGCGCTGGGCGAGGTGCTGAGCGAGCCCAAGCGCGGTGTGTGGTTCGATGCAGCCGATCCTGCTGCTGCGGCAGAATCGGGCGCTGTGAGTCTGGACCAGCGCACGCGGATGATGTACGACGATCGCCATGTATTCATCAACGGCGAATCGTTCCGCGCGGCGGGTCGCGACGCGAAGCTGATGCGTCGACTGGCTGATCGGCGTGGGCTGAATGCGCGCGAGGTTGACGCGTTGAGCAGCGAAGCCCAAACGTTGCTCGATGAATGGCTGGCGGCGGGCTGGCTGCGGCGCACCGACAACTGAACGAAGAAGGAGGCAAGCGATGAGCGCGAATCCGGGGTCCCTGATCACGACGCGCAGGGAGTTTCATGCGGCCCTCAGACAGGGGTTCGCCGAGGCCGCCGCAAGCGGCTGCAGGGAGCTCTGGCTTTGCGACAACGATTTCGCCGATTGGCCGCTCGGCGAGCGTCCGGTGATCGAGCATCTCGGCGAATGGGCCGCATCGAGTCGCAAGCTCACGTTGCTCGCGCGCAGCTTCGACGAGGTGGCAAGGCGGCATGGGCGGTGGGTCGATTGGCGGCGGCAGTGGTCGCACATCGTCAGCTGCCGAACCAACAACGAGTTCGAGGCCGGCGAGATGCCGATCGTGCTGCTGGCTTCTGACACGATCAGCGTGCGTCTTTCCGATCCGGTGCATTACCGGGGGCGCCTGTCGCGCGACAAGGCGGACGAGGTCCGATGCAGGGAGTTGATCGACACCGTTTTGCAGCGTTCGGAAGAGGCGTTCCCCGCGACCACGACCGGACTCTAGGGGTTTCCCTTTAGCTGGCTATAATCATCGGCTGGACTGTGGGCGTGTTTCGAACGTTCCCTGGCCTTTGAATGTTGGAGCTCTGCGCCTGTCGGAGTTCCCGCAATGACCGGTAGTTGGTTGACCCTAATAATCTTGAGGACCCGCATGAACAAGTCGCTTTTGCTCGCTTCCATCGTAGCTGCCGTAGCTCTTGCTGCCTGCAGCAAGAAGGAAGAGATTCCGGCTGCTGCCGCTTCCGCTGCTGCTGCCCCGATGGTGGCTGAATCCGCATCGGCCGCCGCCGCCGCCGTGAGTACCGCCGCCGCTGCTGCCGCGAGCGCCTCGATGGAGGGTGCGAGCTCTGTGTCGGCCAGTGGCGCTGCCACCGCTGACGCGATGAAGGATGCCGCCGGCAAGGCTGCCGACGCTGCCAAGGACGCTGCCGGCAAGGCTGCCGACGCCGCGAAGGACGCTGCCGGCAAGAGCGCCGACGCAATGAAAAAGTAATCGGTTGCTACCGATTCTTCAAAGAGCCGCCTTCGGGCGGCTCTTTCGTGCGCGGCTCGACTGTGACTTGAGCTGCGTGTCGGTCTAGAGCAGGCTCAACCAGCCGAACCCGCGCAGTGGGTCGGCGATCACGACATCGCCCGGCGCACCGCCGCGCAATCCGGTGAGCGCGTTGCGAACGAGTTGCGGTGTGTTGTTCTGGTCGCTGAGGTGCGCTGCAACCACGTGCTTCAATCCGTCATGCCGACACGACGCCAGAATCTGCGCTGCCGTGGCGTTCGACAGGTGCCCGAGGCGCCCGCCGATGCGCGCCTTCAGTGACGCCGGATAGCTTGAGGCTGCCAGCAGTTCCGGATCGTGATTGCACTCGAGAAGCAGCGCGTCGCAGCGTTGCAGGTGGGTCAGCAGGTGGGGCGTGATCGAGCCCACGTCGGTCAGCACACCCAGGTGCCGGGCGCCATCGGAGCAGCGTAGTTGCAGGGGCTCCTGCGCGTCGTGGGCCACGGTGAACGGCATCAGTTGCAGGTCGCCGAGGCTGAAGGACTGCCCATCACGCGCGAACTGCAGCAGGCCCGGCAGCTCCGGCTCGCCGATGGCGCGCCAGGTGCCGCGGCTCATCCACAGCGGAACGCGATGGCGGCGCGCCAGCGCGACCGCGCAACCGATGTGATCGCCGTGCTCATGGGTGACGAATACCGCATCCAGTTCATCACAAGCCAGGCCGGTGCGGGCCAATCGAAACTCGAACTCGCGCAGCGAAAAGCCGCAATCGATCGCGAGCCGGCTCGTGGTGACACCGCTGCGGGCTTCGACGATCGTCGCGTTGCCGCCGCTGCCGCTGCCCAGGCTGCAAAAGCGCACCGTTGCGCTCCGACGCGCGCGCTACTTCAGGTCTTCGAGCAGCATCGTCGTGATGCGTTTTCCGGCCTCGCCGTTCTCCGGCGCGCCTTGACCGTTCAGGACCGACACGGTGCTGCGATCGCCTTCGCCCTTCACCGCGACGCGATAGCGGATCGGCGAGCCGGTGTCCTCTTTCTTGCCGAAGCTGAACAGCTTGGCAAGCAGGCTCGGCTCATCCTTGCCGGCAAACGCCGGGTCGATGTAGCGCACGAAATAAACGCCCTGGGTGCGGTCGCGGTCCTCGACCGTGAAACCGCTGCGGTCGAGTGCCACGCCGACGCGGCGCCAGGCGCGGTCGAAGCCGTCGTCGACCTGCAGCGTGGCGGTCGGGCGGTCACTGAGCAGGCGCGCCCGCGCCGCTGCTCCGGCAGGCGCACCCGGTGCCACGAGGGCGGTCTTCGCGAGTTCTTCGGTGGCACCGAGTCGAAGCATCAGCCGCGACAGCAGTTCGCCCTCGAGCTGCGGGTCGGGGGCGCGCGGTTGCCAGACGGTGTTTTCCTTGCGCTCGCCGCGGTACACCTCGATCATGCCGCGATGGGTGATGTAGACCTCGGTGCCGGCGCCGCTGCGCTCGACTCGGGTGCGGAACTTGTCGAGCTCGCCGGTCGAGTAGGCGCCGTCGAACACCTTGCCGATCGAGGCGCGGACGAAGTCGAGCGGCAGCTTGCCGCGATTCTCGGCCCAGTCGGTTTCCATGACTCCGGCGGCTGGCTGGTCCTGCGTCAGGACAAAGCCGCGCTCCTTCCAGAACGCCTGCAGTTGCGGCCAGAGCTGCTCGGGCGGCAGGCTGGTCCGCAGCCAGCGCTCGTTGCCCAGGCGTTCGATGCGCATCTCGCCGACCGCCGGCGTCGCCACCACGACCGATTGAACGGTGGTCGCGGCCGCGACCGGCGTGCCGGACTGGTACGCCGCGGCGCTGACCGCGCTGCCTTGGGTCTGCTGGTAGCGCGAGTCGCGCGTCAACTGCGTCAGGTCGGGCGGCACTTCGAGACCGGCGGTCTTGGTGCCACCGCTGCGGTAGTCGATCTTGTCGCCCGCCATCAGGCCCTCAAGGCTGGAGCAGCCGCCGAGCGACAGTGTGGCGATCACGGCGAGCGCCGGAAGTGAAAGGGAACGGGTCACGAGGTGCATCTCCAAAGGGGCGCGGCGCGCAGCGCGCGGCTGCGCAGGGCCCCGGTGATCGGGAAAGGGGTGGGAGCGGAAGCGAGGCTTCAAAGCAGGCCGGCGTCGCGCATCGCCTGCTCCACCACCGCTTGTCCGGCATCGGTCAATGGGGTGATCGGCAGGCGCAGTGCGGCGCCGCACAGACCCAGCTTCGCCATCGCCCATTTGGTGGGCGCGGGGCTCGGTTCGATGAACAGGTTCGTGTGCAACGGCAGCAGCTTCAGATGAATCGCGGCGGCTTCCTTCGCGTCGCCGGCGATCGCTGCGACACACAACTGATGCATCGCGCGCGGCGCCAGATTCGCCGTGACACTGACGTTGCCGCGCCCACCCAGCAACATCAGCGCGACGGCGGTGCCATCGTCGCCCGAATAGACCGAAAAGCCCTTTGGCGAACGCTTGATCAGCCACGACGCGCGGTCGATCTCGCCGCTGGCCTCCTTGATGCCGACGATGCCCGGCACCTGAGCCAGGCGCAACGTGGTCTCGACGCTCAGGTCTGCCACGGTGCGGCCCGGGACGTTGTACAGCACCATCGGCACGTCGACAGCTTCGGCGATGGCCCTGAAGTGCCGGTAGATGCCTTCCTGCGATGGCTTGTTGTAGTACGGCACGACCGACAGCGTGCAGTCGGCGCCGACCTCGAGCGCATAGCGCGACAGTTCGATCGCCTCCGCGGTGGAGTTGCCTCCGGTGCCCGCCATGATCGGCGCGCGGCCCTTCGCATGTTCGACGGCAACGCGGATGATTTCGCAGTGTTCTTCGACCGTGACGGTCGGTGATTCACCCGTGGTGCCGACCACGCCGATGCAGTCGGTCCCTTCGGCGACGTGCCAGTCGATCAGGCGGCGCAGCGCGCCGTAATCGACGCTGCCGTCTTCGTGCATCGGCGTGACCAGCGCGACGATGCTGCCAACAATGGGTTTCATGCGGGATCCTCTGAATCCGAAGATTTTACCTGCCCGGTCCCGAGGTCCGGCGGCTGCAGTGGGTAGCGCGGCGGGGTCTTCACCCCGGTGGGTTCGCGCACCGCAACGATTCTTTGCACAAAGCGCGGCGGCATGCTTTCGAAGCCGTCCTCGAACGCCACGACGCGCAGACCCCGGGTCGCTTCCAGAAGTTCAGCAGGGCGCAGCAGAAAATCCGGGTTCGAGGGCTTGCCGACGGTCTCCTGACCCGCCCCGAAGGTCTCGTAGATCAGCACGCCGCCTTCGGTCAGGCTGCCGATGATGTCCGGCAAGCGGGCGCGCCACAGGTAGTTCGTAACCACCACCGCGCCGAACTGGCGCGCCTGCAATGGCCAGGGGCCCCCCTCGATGTCGGCGACCACCAGTTCGGCGATCTTCGCCAGCGGCTGCATGGCCTGGGCATCGCGGTCGACGCCGGTGACGCGGCAGCCGCGCTGCGCAAACCACCGCACATGCCGGCCCGAGCCGCAGGCCACATCGAGCACCGTCGCGCCGCGCGGCACCAGATGCGACCAGCGTTGCACCCAGGTCGAGGCGGGGGCAGCAGCATGCGCTTCCATGCGCTTCTCCGGTCAGACTGAATCGGGCGATTCTTGCAGGTCGCGCGCAGGCGTTGCAGCTGTCACGGTGCGCGATCGGTCGCGCCGCAAGCCGCCCGCGCTGCACAGTTGCACACGTGCAACGCTTGCGCGGCTCCTAGAATCCGCGCCCATGGCAAGCAAACCGGGCAACACCTACGGCGAGGCATCGATCCGCGTTCTCAAGGGCCTCGAGCCGGTCAAGCAGCGCCCGGGCATGTACACCCGCACCGACAATCCGCTGCACATCATCCAGGAAGTGATCGACAACGCCGCCGACGAAGCGCTGGGGGGTCATGGCAGGCGCATCGACGTGACGGTGCATGGCGACGGTTCGGTCAGTGTCGACGACGACGGCCGCGGCATCCCGTTCGGCATGCACCCGCAGGAGCAGGTGCCGGTGCTCGAGATCGTGTTCACCCGGCTGCACGCCGGCGGCAAGTTCGACAAGGGCTCCGGCGGCGCGTACAGCTTCTCGGGCGGGCTGCACGGCGTCGGCGTCAGCGTGACCAACGCACTGTCGAAGCGCCTCGAGGTCAGCGTGTGGCGCGACGGGCAGGTCGCGCGCCTCGTCTTTGCCGGCGGCGATGTGGCCGAGCCGCTGACCACGCGCAAGAGCGCCGCGGGCGACCGCCATAGCGGCACCAGCGTGCGCGCCTGGCCCGACGCCAGGTACTTCGGGAGTACCGAGTTGCCGAAGGCCGAACTCACGCACCTGCTGCGCAGCAAGGCGGTGCTGATGCCCGGCGTGACGGTCATGCTGACGATCGAGAAGACCGGTGAAGAGCAATCGTGGCTGTACAAGGGCGGGCTGCGCGACTACTTGATGCAGACGCTGAACGCCGACCCGGTGATCCCTTTGTTCGAAGGCGAGCACTACGCCGACGGCGGCGAGGAATCGACGCTTCGCCAGAACTTCGCCGAGGGCGAGGGCGCGGCCTGGTGTGTCGCATTCACCGAAGACGGCGCCCCGGTGCGCGAGAGTTATGTGAACCTGATTCCCACCGTGGCCGGCGGCACGCACGAGTCCGGGTTGAAGGACGGCCTGTTCGGCGCGATCAAGGGTTTCATCGACATGCACAGCCTGCTGCCGAAGGGCGTGAAGCTGATGCCCGACGACGTCTTCTCGCGCGCCAGCTTCGTGCTCAGTGCCAAGGTGCTCGACCCGCAGTTCCAGGGCCAGATCAAGGAGCGGCTGAACTCGCGTGATGCGCTGCGTCTCGTTTCGACCTATGTCAAGCCATCGCTCGAACTGTGGCTGAACCAGCATGTGGAGTTCGGCAGGAAGCTCGCCGAGCTCGTGATCCGCCAGGCGCAGACGCGCCAGCGCGCTTCGCTGAAGGTCGAGAAACGCAAGGGCTCGGGCGTCGCGGTGCTGCCGGGCAAGCTGACCGATTGCGAGAGCCGCGACCTGACGCTGAACGAGCTCTTCCTGGTCGAGGGCGATTCGGCCGGCGGCAGTGCGAAGATGGGCCGAGACAAGGAGACGCAGGCGATCCTGCCGCTGCGCGGCAAGGTGCTGAACGCCTGGGAAGTCGAGCGCGACCGCCTGTTCGCGAACAACGAGATCCACGACATCGCGGTCGCAATCGGCGTCGACCCGCACGGCCCGGGCCCCTACGCGGACGGGCAGGAGCCCGATCTCTCGGGCCTGCGATACGGCAAGATCTGCATCCTCAGCGACGCCGATGTCGACGGCTCGCACATCCAGGTGTTGTTGCTGACGCTATTCTTCCGGCACTTCCCGAGGCTCGTCGCGACCGGCCACATCTACATCGCGAAGCCGCCGCTGTTTCGCGTCGACGCGCCGGCGCGCGGCAAGAAGCCGGCCGCGAAGATCTATGCGCTCGACGAGGGCGAACTCGGCGCCACGCTCGACAAGCTGCGCAAGGAGGGCGCGCGCGAAGGGGCCTGGAGCATCAGCCGCTTCAAGGGCCTCGGCGAAATGAATGCCGAGCAGCTGTGGGACACCACACTGAACCCCGACACCCGCCGGCTGCTGCAGACCGAGTACGCTGTGCTGGGCTTCGACGCGACGGTGCTGGCGCTGACCCGGCTGATGGGCAAGGGCGAAGCGCAGGCGCGGCGGGACCTGATGGAGCTGCATGGCGACGAGGTGGACGTGTGAGCGCGATCGTCCCCGCCGAGCTTCACCGCGCTGCCGCAAGGCGCGCACACCCACCGGCAAATTCCTGAAACTCCAGTTGCGCCGGCGCTTAGCGCGTTGACGCAGCGCCAACGGCACCGCGCGTGCCACGAATCGCGACATGCAAGAGCAACTGACCCTCATGCCCGAAGACAGCGGCGGTGCCATCGGCCTGGCGAAGTACGCCGAACGTGCCTACCTCGAGTACGCGCTCAGCGTCGTGAAGGGGCGCGCGCTGCCCGACGTCTGCGACGGACAGAAGCCGGTGCAGCGCCGCATCCTGTATTCGATGGAGCGCATGGGCCTGGCGTTCACGACCGCGAGCGGCCCGAAGGCGGTGAAGAGCGCGCGCGTCGTCGGCGACGTGCTCGGCAAGTTCCACCCGCACGGCGACACCGCTGCCTATGACGCGCTGGTGCGGATGGCGCAGGATTTCTCGCAGCGCTATCCGCTGATCGATGGCCAGGGCAATTTCGGCTCGCGCGACGGCGACGGCGCCGCGGCGATGCGCTACACCGAAGCACGGCTGGCGCCGATCACGAGACTGCTGCTCGACGAGATCGACGAAGGCACGATCGAATTCATTGCCAACTACGACGGCTCGACCGAAGAACCCAGGCAGTTGCCGGCGCGATTGCCGTTCGTGTTGCTCAATGGCGCGAGCGGCATTGCAGTGGGATTGGCGACCGAGGTGCCCAGCCACAACCTGCGCGAGATCGCCGCCGCCGTGGTGGCGCTGATCCGCAACGACAGGCTGACGGACGCAGCGTTCCATGCGCTGATTCCCGGCCCCGACTACCCGGGCGGT
>JANMAW010000274.1:0-6503 GCA_031360005.1 Rhizobacter sp. | reverse complement strand
TGCGTCTCGCCGGTGAGGAAGCGGCTTGCGAGCATCGGCACCAGCGTCAGCGACACGAACGCCGAGGCCACGATGGCGAGCGACACGATCACCGCAAACTCATGGAACAGCAGCCCGATCACCCCCGGCATGAAGAAGATCGGAATGAACACGGCAATCAGCGAGCTCGAGATCGACAGGATCGTGAAACCCACCTCGCGCGAACCGCGCAGCGCCGCCTGGAACGGAGGAACGCCGTCCTCGACATGCCGCATGATGTTCTCGAGCATCACGATCGCATCGTCGACGACCAGGCCGACGGCCAGCGTCAGGCCGAGCAGCGAGATGTTGTCCAGCGTGTAGCCGAAGGCCCACAGCAGCGAGATCGCGCCGACCAGCGAGACCGGCAGCGACAGCGTCGGGATCACCGTCGCGACGAAGCGCCGCAGGAACAGGAAGATCACCAGCACCACCAGCACGATCGTGCCGAGCATCGTCAGGGTCACGTCGTGCAGCGCATTGCGGATCGAGACCGAACGATCGTTGAGCGTGATCATCCGCACCGACTGCGGGAGCTGCGCCTGGAAACCCGGCAGCGCGGCGCGCACGGCGTCGACCACCTTGACGGTGTTTGCATCGGGCTGGCGCAGGATGGCCAGGCTGATCGCGGTTTCGCCATTGACGACCGCCGATGTCTTGACGGTCTCGAAACTGTCTTCCACCTGCGCCACATCGCGCAGCCGGACCGGGTTGCCGTTGCGGTTGCTGACGATGAGCTCGGCGAACTCGGCGGCATTGCGCAACTGCCGGTTGGCCTTCAGCGACAGCGTCTGCTTCGGGCCGTCGAGCGTGCCCACCGGGGTGTTGACGTTGGCGGCCCTGAGCGCCGCATTCAGCTCGTCCAGGCTGATGTTGCGCGCTGTCAGCGCCTCGGGTTGCACGCGCACGCGCACCGCGAAGCGCTTCTGGCCGAAGATGTTGACCTGGGCCACGCCCTCCAGCGTCGACAGCGTCGGCACGATCAGGTGCTCGGCGAAATCGTTCAGGTCCGACAGATTCAGCGACGGCGAGGTCAGCGCGATGAACAGGATCGGCGCGTCGGCCGGGTTGACCTTGCGGTACGACGGCGGATTCGTCATGTCCACCGGCAGCGACCTTTGCGCGCGCAGCAGCGCGGCCTGCACGTCGACCGCCGCGGCGTCGATGTCGCGGCCCTGGTCGAACTCGAGCGTGACCGAGGTGCTGCCCGACGTGTTGGTTGAACTGATGACGTTCAGCCCCGGAATGGTCTGAAACTGCTTCTCGAGCTGCAGCGCGACCGAGGTCGCCATCGTCTCGGGGCTGGCCCCGGGCAGGCCCGCGGAAACGTTGATGACCGGCGTGTTGTAGCTCGGCAGCGCGGCCACCGGAATGCGTTCATACGCGATCACGCCGGCGACCACGATCGCGGCGTTCAGCAGCACCGTCAGCACCGGGCGGCGGATGAACGGCTCGGACAGGTTCATGGCGATACCGACGCCGCAGAGGCCGACGGGGCCGCAGGTGCCGGACCGGCACCGGGCGCGCCGCTCGCGTTCGCGACCCCGGCACCGCCCGCTGGCCGCTCGACGACGGCGACGCCGGCGCGCAGGTTCTGCCGCCCGTCGACGACGACCTTCTCGCCGTCCTGCACGCCGGTGACGGCGGCTTCCAGACCACTGGCGTGAACCACTTCGACCGTCCGCGCGGCCGCCTTGTTCTGGGCGTCGACGGCATAGACGATGCTGCCGCGCGGACCCTGGATCACCGCGGCCTGCGGAATCACGATCGCATCCTTCAGCGTGCGTACCGCCATGCGCACCGTGACGAACGCGCCGGGCCACAGACGCTCGTCGCGGTTGTCGAATTGCGCCTTGACCTTCACGGTCCCGGAGTTCGGGTCCACCACGTTGTCGACGAACTGCAGCTTGCCGGTGCTGCTGCTGCGCCGCTCCGGCAATTCGGCCACGACCCGGCCTCCGCCCGAGCGCAAGGTTTGCAGTGCGTCGTTCAGATTGCGTTGCGGCAGGCTGAAGCTGACGGCAATCGGGTCGAGCTGGGTGATCGTGACCAGCGCTGCAGCGCCCGGCTGTACGGTGCTGCCCGCAAACACGTTGATGGCGCCGGCACGGCCCGCGGCCGGCGCGACGATCCGGGTGTACGACAGGCCGACACGGGCCGCGTCGATCGCCGCGGCATCGGACGCCACGACCGACTGCTGCGTGTCGACCAGCGTCTGATTCGTGTCGACCGCCCCCTGCGAGATGAAGTTCTGCGCCAGCAACTCGCGGGCGCGGGTCAACTGGCGCTGCGCGTCGGCCAGCGCGGCCGTGTCGCGGGCGAGCTGGGCCCTGGCCTTGGCCAGGTTGACTTCGTCGTTGCGTGCATCGAGCGTGAACAGCAACTCGCCCGCCTTCACGAACTGGCCTTCGCGAATATGGACCCTGGTGATCACGCTGTTGACCTGCGGCCGGATGTCGACGCTGTTCAGCGCGCTGACGATGCCGGTCGCTTCGAGCATGATGTCGACATCGCGTTTTTGCGCGCGTACCGTCGTCACGCTGACTGGCGCACCGGCGCCATTGGCTGAGGCGGACGCAGGCGTGCCCGAGGCGGCGGCGCTGGCGGGTTGAGCTGCCTCCCTGCCGCAGCCTGCCACGGTCATCAGACCCGCGGCTGCGACCGCCCAACCCGTCATCGCTGATGTCATGAAGATCCCACAAGTGGCGCTGCGCTGCCGCGTCGTTTCGGGCTGCCATTCTCGCCGCATGCTGCCCGGGCTTCAAACGACGCTGCCGTTGATCGACCGGTTTCGTCGGCGCGAGTTCAGTCGCGCCGGATTCAAGCGCGCCCGGTCGAGCCGAAACCGCTGGCACCGCGGTCCGATATGCCGAATTCGTCGACCACCCGAAACCTCGCCTGTACCACCGGCACGATCACGAGCTGCGCAATGCGGTCGAGTGGCGACACGGTGAACGCGGTCGCGCCGCGGTTCCAGCAACTCACCATCAGCGGTCCCTGGTAGTCGGAATCGATCAGCCCGACCAGGTTGCCGAGCACGATGCCGTGCTTGTGGCCCAGCCCCGAGCGCGGCAGGATCATCGCGGCGAGCGTCGGATCGCCGATATGGATCGCCAGGCCGGTCGGGATCAGCGTGGTCTGCCCGGGCTCGAGCCGCAGCGGCGCATCGATGCAGGCGCGCAGGTCGAGCCCGGCGCTGCCGGGCGTCGCGTAATCGGGCAACTGCCCGGCCAGACGCGCATCGAGCAGCTTCAGGTCGATGACCGTCATGCGCGCGTCCCGAGCCGCGCCGCGATCTCGGCGACCAGTTGCCGGGCCAGCGTCAGCTTGTCGGCACGCGGCAGTTCGCGGTGGCCGCCGGCATCGACCAGCGTCAGCGCGTTGTCGTCCTGGCCGAAGGTCGCCGGTCCGATGTTGCCGACGATCAGCGGCACGCCCTTGCGCGCAAGCTTGTCGCTTGCGTGCTTCAGGACGTCGTGGCTCTCGGCCGCGAAACCGACGCAGTACGGCGGCTGCGGCAGGCGCGCGACACTGGCCAGGATGTCGGGGTTCTCGGTCAGCTCGAGTTGCGGCGCGCGCCGGTCTCCGGACTTCTTGATCTTCTGTGCGGCGAACGCCGCCGGGCGCCAGTCGGCCACCGCGGCGGTCGCTATGAACACGTCGTGCGCGGACACCGCCGCCATCACCGCGTCGAACATCTGCTGGCCGGTGCCGACGTCGACGCGCCGCACGCCGCGCGGCGTGGCCTGGTGCACCGGGCCGGCGACCAGCGTGACCGATGCGCCGGCCTCGGCGGCAGCCCGCGCGATCGCGAAGCCCATCTTGCCGCTCGACCGGTTCGTCAGGCCGCGCACCGGGTCGATCGGCTCGAAGGTCGGCCCCGCGGTGATCAACACATGTTTGCCGAGCAGCGCCTTCGGCTGGAAGTGCGCGACCAGGTCAGCAAGCAACTCGTCGGGCTCGAGCATGCGGCCGTCACCGGTCTCGCCGCAGGCCTGGTCGCCGCTCGCCGGGCCGAGAATCAACGTGCCGTCGAGCCGCAGCTGCGCGACGTTGCGCTGCGTCGCCGGGTGCGCCCACATCTCGCGGTTCATCGCCGGGGCCACCAGCAGCGGGCAGCGCTCGATCGGTCGCGCCAGGCACATCAGGCTCAGCAGGTCATCGGCGCATCCGTGCGCCAGCCGGGCGAGGAAATCGGCGCTCGCCGGCGCGACGACGATCGCATCGGCCGCGCGCGTCAGGTTGATGTGCGCCATGCTGTTCGGCTCGCGCGCATCCCACTGGCTCGTGAACACGGCTCGGTTCGACAGCGCCTGCAACGTGACCGGGGTGATGAACTGCTCGGCCGCCTCGGTCATCACCACCTGCACGGTCGCGCCGGCCTTCACCAGCTCGCGCGTGAAGTCGGCCGCCTTGTAGCAGGCGATGCCGCCCGAGAGGCCGAGCACGATGTGCCTGCCCGCAAGCTGCAGCGGAGCACTCAATCGAAGCTCCTGCGCCGGTTCGCGCCGGCCCTACCAACAGGGAGCGAGCGTTTCGGCAGCGACCCGACGGCGAGCGGGGCCATCACAGCGCCGTCCACGCACGCGCCAGGTCGTGCAGGTTGAACAGCACGCGCACCGCCTTGCCATAGACCTGCTCGTGCGGCAGGAAGCCCCAGACGCGCGAATCGGCCGAGTTGTCGCGGTTGTCACCCATCATCAGGTACTGGCCCGGCGGCACGCTGCAGTGCCATGCGGCCGCGCCTTCGATCGTGCAGTTCGCACCCATGCCGGTCGGCGCCAGGCGACCCATCACGAACGGGTTGACCTTGATCGTGCGGCTGGTGCCGGCGGTCGTCTCCTGCATCAGCCACTGGCCGCGGTCCTCGGGTGCGACGTTCGCGCCGGTGCCTTCGCTGAGCACCTGCACGTCGAACGGCGCGCCGTTGACGCTGACCGCACCGCCGTCGAAACGCACGATGTCGCCGGGCAGGCCGATCAGGCGCTTCACGTAGAAATCGGACACCTGCATCGGAAAGCGGAACACCACGACGTCGCCGCGCTCGGGCTGGCCGAACTCGATCGCGGTGTTCGTGAAGGGCAGCCGCGGCCCGTATGCGAGGTGGTTGACGAGCAGGTAGTCGCCGACGCGCAGCGTCGGCTCCATCGACCCCGTCGGCACCTTCGGCCAGTCGGCCACCGCGACGCGGCAGGTGAACAGCAGTGCGACCACGACGAACAATTCGGCTCCGCAACTGACCCACAGCGGCTTCTTCTCGGGCACCGCGCCCAGGCGGCGCGTGCGCAGCTTCCAGGTGACCCAGCACGCGCCGGTCACCAGCGTGGCCAGCGCCAGGACCTCGTTGATCGAAAAGCCGAGCTGAAGGCCTGCGCTCATGCCGCCCACCCGCATTGCTTCACGCATCCCATGCTGAACCCCAGTGTGACTGCGAAGCCGCGATTATCGGCGCGGCGCGCGGCCGCCGGCGGCCCCCGTTTCAGGTGCTCCGTGGCCGCGCCAGCAGCGGTTCGATCAATGCGCGCGCGGCTTCGCCCATCCAGTCGAGCTCGCCGATCACCGAGTGGCGCGGTGTGCCGCTGCGGTCGACCAGCACGGTGGTCGGGAACACACGCGGCGTCCATGCCAGCGCCGCTTCGCCGTCGCTGTCGAGCAGGATCGGCAGCGAGAACGGCAGCGTCTCCAGAAAGCGCCGGATCGTCGGCACGGGCTCCCGGTAGTTGACCGACAGCACCAGCAGCCCGGCACGTTCGTGGCGCGTCGCCAGCAATTCCAGCGACGGCATCTCGGCGCGACACGGCCCGCACCAGCTGGCCCAGAAGTTCAGCAGCACCGGCTGACCCTTGAGTGGCGTCAGATTCCAGGCCTTGCCTTCGAGATCGGTCAGCCCGAGAGGTGGCACGGGCTTGCCCGCCGGCCATGCTCGCACCACCGGCGCCGCGCGCGCCAGGCCCGGCAGCGCCAACGAGGCGGTGGCGGCCAGCGCGCTGCCGAGCATCCGGCGGCGCGTCGACCTACCCGAGCAGGGGGTGTTCATGAACTGCGTTCCGAGTGAAGCCGGTGTAAGGTCGAGCAACGTTCATCGACACACCTGCGGCTTGTCGGACTCGATTGCACCACATCCAGCCATGACCCTGCGTCGCGTGCCCCGATTCATTCAGCGCCATGTGGCTGATCCCGCGGCCGAGCGCGCCGAGATCGAGGCCGCGCTGCTGCGAACGGCCGCCAGCGTGGCGCCCAAGTACTTCTACGACCGGCTCGGCTCGCACCTGTTCGAGGCGATCACCGAACTTCCCGAGTACTACCCGACGCGCACCGAGGCGGCGATCTTCGCGGCGCACGGCGGCGAGATGGCTCGATCCATCGGCGCCGGATCGACCATCATCGACCTCGGCGCCGGCAGTTGCGTCAAGGCCACCCGGCTGTTCCCGCTGCTCGAGCCGGTGCGCTATGTCGCGGTCGACATCTCGGTCGAGTTTCTGCAC
>JANMAW010000253.1:0-3223 GCA_031360005.1 Rhizobacter sp. | reverse complement strand
GTCGAGACGCCGATGCCGATCAGGATCAGCACGCCGCCCATCGTCGGCGTGCCGGTCTTCACGATGTGCGACTCGACGCCGTAGGCGCGCACCGGCTGGCCGATCTTCAGCGCGGTCAGGCGCCGGATCACCCACGGCCCGAACGCCAGACCGATCAGCATCGAGGTCATGGCCGCCATCACCGCGCGGAAGGTGAGGTACTGGAACACCCGGAAAACGCCGAACTCGGGCGACAGCGTCTGCAACCAGTTCGCCAGGCTAAGCAGCATGCGGCACTCCCCCGGCCGGCGGGCCGGATTGCAATGTGGCGACGAGCGCGGCGACGACCTGTTCCATCTTCATGAAGCGCGAACCTTTCACGACCACCGCAGCACACTCCGGCGCGCCGGGCAACGCCGCGATCAGGTTCGCCACGGTGTCGAAGTGGCGCGCGCCGCCGAACGCCGCGGCGGCGTGGGCGCTGGCGCTACCCGCTGTCCACAGCGCATCGATGCCGCGCGACCTCGCATAAGCGCCGACCTCGCGGTGGAACTCCTGCCCCTGGTCGCCGACTTCGCCCATGTCGCCCAGCACCAGCCAGCGCGGTCCGGGCAACGCGGCCAGAACCTCGATCGCCGCGCGCACCGAATCGGGGTTGGCGTTGTAGGTGTCGTCTATCAACGTGACCGGCCGGCCGCCGCGTTCGAAACTCTTGACCTGCGAGCGCCCCTTGACCGGCGCGAAGGCATCGAGGCCGCGTCCGACCGCATCGAGCGGACAGCCGGCGGCGAGCGCGCACGCGGTCGCGGCGAGGGCGTTCTTCACGTTGTGCCAGCCGGCGGCGTGGAGTTGCAAGGTGGCCGCGCCGGCGGGCGTCTGCAACAGCACTGCCCAATGGTCGTGGACCCACTCGGCATGGCAGGTGACGTCGGCCGCGCCCGAGAGCGCGAAGGTCAGCGTCGGCCGATGGCCGGCGAGTGCGTGCCAGATCGCGGCGTGCTCGTCGTCGGCGGGAAACACCGCGACGCCCGACGGGCCGAGCGCCGATATCACCGCGCCGTTTTCATGCGCCACCGCCTCGACGCTGGCCATGAATTCCTGGTGTTCGCGCTGCGCGTTGTTGACGAGCGCGACGGTCGGTGCGGTGAGCGCAGCCAGCGCCGCGATCTCGCCGGGATGGTTCATGCCGAGTTCGACGACGCCGGCACGATGCCACGCGGCGCTGTCCTGGCGCAGGCGCAACAGCGTCAGTGGCACGCCGATGTGATTGTTCAGATTGCCGACGGTCGCGAACGCGCCGTCGTCGAGCCACGCCCGCAGGATCGTCGCGATCATCTGCGTGACGGTCGTCTTGCCATTGCTGCCGGTCACCGCGATCAGCGGCAGGTACAGGCGCTGCCGCCAGGCCCGCGCGAGGTCGGTCAGCGCCTGTTGCGTATCGGCGACCTGCAGGCCCGGCAACCCGGCGGGCGCCAGCCCGTGTTCGGCGATCAGCGCAACCGCGCCAGCGGCCATGGCCTGCGCCAGAAAATCATGGGCATCGAAGCGCTCGCCGCGCAACGCGACGAACAGGTCGCCCGCCTGCACGCTGCGCGTGTCGGTGTGCACGCGCTGCACCTCGGTCGCGGCGTCGCCGACGAGCGTCGACGCGGGCAGCAGCGCGTGCGCCTGGGCGAGCGTCATCATCATCATGAGGATGCGCCCTCCCGCAGCTTCAGCGCGGCACTTGCCTCTGCGACATCGGAGAAGGGATGCTTCACGCCGCCGATCTCCTGGTAATCCTCGTGGCCCTTGCCGGCGATCAGGATCACGTCGCGGGCAGCGGCCTCGCGTACCGCATGCGCGATCGCGGCGCGACGGTCTTCGATCACCTTCACGCGATCCTGGCTGCCAGCCAGCCCGGCGACGATCTGCAGCAGGATGAAGGCCGGCTCCTCGAAGCGCGGGTTGTCGCTGGTGACCACCACCCGCTGCGCAAGGCGCTGCGCGATCGCCCCCATCAGCGGCCGCTTCGTCGCGTCGCGATCGCCGCCGCAGCCGAACACGCACCAGAGCCTGCCACCGCGCTCGGCGGCGAACGGCTGCAGCGCGAACATGGCTTTCTCCAGCGCATCGGGCGTGTGCGCATAGTCGACGACGACCTGCGGGCTCGCCGCGTCGGATGCGACCCGCTGCATCCGGCCCGGCACGGGCGTCAGCAGCGCACACGCGGCCGCCGCATCGGCGAGCGCAACGCCGCAGGCGCGCAGCCCGCCGATCGTCGCGAGCAGGTTGGCGACGTTGTACTCGCCGATCATCTGCGTCTTCACCGCGACGCGCGCGTCGCCTTCGCGCAGTTCGAAGCCGACACCGCCGGCGGCGTAGCCGATCTTCGACCCACGCAGCCGCGCGGCGCCGGTCGTCGAGTACGTCCACACGTCGAGCGCCCCGGCCCGCAGCGATTGGGCGAGCGCGGCGCCCTTCGCGTCGTCGACATTGATGACAGCCGCACGCAAGCCCGGCCACGCGAACAGCCCGGCCTTGGCGCGCCAGTACGCGTCCATCGAGCCGTGGTAGTCGAGATGATCCTGCGTGAAATTCGTGAACAGCGCGACATCGATCTTCGTGCCGGCCAGGCGATGCTCGGTGATCCCGATCGAAGTCGCCTCGATCGCACAGGCCTTGAACCCGGCATCGACGAAGCGCCTGAAACCCGCCTGCACCGTGACCGCGTCGGGCGTGGTCATGCCGGTGAAGGTGATCGCCGAGGGCTGCAGCGGCGATGGCGGTTCGCCGACGCCCAGCGTACCGATCACGCCGCTGCGCTGGCCGAGCGAGCTCAAGGCCTGCGCGACCCACCACGCGGTCGAGGTCTTGCCGTTCGTGCCGGTCACCGCGATGACGTTCAGTTGCTGGCTCGGCGCGCCCATGAAGCCGCTCGCCAGCACGCCGGTGTTGGCTTTCAGGTTTTGCAGCGCGGCGACCTCGTCGCGGTCGAACGCGTCGAAGGCCTGCACGCCCTCGGCCTCGACCAGACACGCGCTGGCGCCGGCGGCCAGCGCCTGCGGCACGAACTGCCGCGCGTCGACCGCGTAGCCCGGCCACGCGATGAACGCATCGCCGGGGCCGACCTTGCGGCTGTCGGTGGCGAGAGTGCGCACGCCGCGCTGCGCGAACCAGCCGAGCGCGTCGCTCACCGAGTCGAGCCGGCGCGGCGCCATCAGAAGCTCTCCTCCTCGGCCGGCACGTCGTGCGCGATGATCTG
>JANMAW010000241.1:0-3221 GCA_031360005.1 Rhizobacter sp. | reverse complement strand
CTCGGCCCCGGCAAGGGCTTCGAGTTCAACCTCGACTACTGCAAGGGGTGCGGCATGTGCGTGGCCGAATGCCCGTGCGGCGCGATCGACATGGTGCCCGAGGGTGTGTAGCGCTGCGGGACCGGCGCGCCGATGACGCCGCACAAGAAGGCGAACGTGCGCGAGTACATCGCGTCGACCGATGGCAAGTTGAGCATGAACGTCTTGCCGGGCTGAGTGCCGGATCTCATCCCGACGAATGGTTATGGAGCAATGTCAAGCGCACCGGAGTGGCCCGCGGCCCCTTGCCAGCTGGCGAGAGGTCGGAGAGTCGCGTCGAAAAGCGACGGCATGACGTGCAAAGGAACCGCCGCCTTGTTCGCTCATTCTTTGGTACGCCTTCTGTCGCCTATATTCCGGACCGCTGAGCAACGTGGACAAATGGTCCCGCAGCCGGCAAGAGTCCATAGGGTCTGGCCCATTTCCGTCCGGGCCGGTAGATTGAAGATCAGTTCATATGAGTCAACAACCTGGGCCCTGGCGCCTGTGTATAGCCCCGATGATGGACTGGACCGACCGGCATTGCCGCTACTTCCATCGCCTGCTGACGCGTCACACCCGCCTGTACACCGAGATGGTGACGACCGGCGCACTGCTGCATGGCGATGTGCGGCGCCATCTCGATTTCAACGCTGTCGAGCATCCGCTCGCGCTGCAGCTCGGCGGTAGCGAGCCAGCCGAGCTCGCGCAGTGCGCGAAGCTCGCGGCGCAGTGGGGTTACGACGAGGTGAACCTCAATTGCGGTTGCCCGAGCGAACGCGTCCAGCGCGGCGCATTCGGCGCCTGCCTGATGGCCGAGCCGCAACTCGTCGCGGAGTGCGTGAAGGCGATGCGCGATGCGGTCTCGCTGCCGGTCACGGTCAAGCACCGCATCGGCATCGACCGGACCGAGAGTTACGACTTCGTGCGCGACTTCGTCGGCACCGTCGCGCGGGCCGGCTGCGAAGTCTTCATCGTGCATGCGCGCAACGCCTGGCTCTCGGGGCTCAGCCCGAAGGAGAACCGTGAAATTCCGCCGCTGCGCCACGCGATGGTCCACCGCCTCAAGCGCGATTTTCCGGCGCTCACGATCGTGCTCAATGGCGGCGTCAAGACGAACGCACAGATCGAAGAACAGCTCGCGGTCGTCGATGGGGTGATGATCGGGCGCGAGGCCTATCACCACCCGTGGCTGATGACCGACTGGGATGCGCGCTTCTTCGCGCAGCCTGACGAGCCCCTTGACCGCGCAGCGGTCGAGGCCGCGATGGTCGAGTACCTGCAAAGCCTCGTGGCGGCCGGCGAACCTTGGTCGCATGGCTCGCGCCACCTGCTGGGCCTGCGCAACGGTTTGCCCGGGGCGCGCCGCTGGCGGCAGGTGTGGTCCGACCATCGGCTGAAGCACGAGACGCCGGCGGAGGTCAGCCGACTTGCCCGCCAGACCGCAGAAGCGCTCGCTTGACGACCGACTCTCAGGCCGCCGCGAAGGGCCGCGACGGCCAAGTGGCCAGCACGACGCCGGCCAGCGCGAGCGCGTACGCCGCCGCCTGCGCGGTGCTGAAGCGCTCACCCAGAAACACCACGCCGACCGCCGCCGCGCTCACCGGCAACATGACCGTGAAGATTCCGGCCGATGACGCCGGCACATGCTTCAGGCCGGTCATCCAGAGCCACACGGTGATCATGCTGGCCGCGATCGAATAGAACAGCAGCAGCCACCATGAGCTCGCTGTCACCGCACCGAAATCGAAACTCAGCGCCTGCCACAGACCCAGCGGCGTGACGAGCGCAAGGCCCCACAGGTTGATCAGCGCACTGATCCGTTTCGGGCTCAGGTTGCCGGTGAGCCTCTTGCCGATCACCACGTAGATCGCTTCGCAGCTCACGGCGCCGAGCAGCAGCAGGTTGCCGAGCAGCGAGCTGTCGTTCGCCGCGTCGGAGTTCTTCGTGAGCGAGACCAGCGCGATGCCGCCCACCGCGCACGCGATGCCGGCGATCACGCGCGGTGCGATGCGTTCGTTCAGGAACGCGCGCGACATCAGCGCCACCGCTGCCGGGATGCCGGCCATGATCACGCCGGCCGCGAGCGCCGAGCTCATCGCCACGCCGAACAGCATGCAGATCGAAAACAGGAAGTTGCCGAAGAACGACTCGAGGAACAGCAGCCGGCGATCGTGCCCGCTGAGCGGTGCCTCGGCAGCGTTGCGTTTGACCCAGCCGGCCATCGCCAGCGCCGCGATGCCGAAGCGCAGCCACGCCAGCAGAAAGATCGGGAACACCAGCACCAGCAGCTTGGACATGCCGACATAGCTGCCCACCAACGCCATGCTGCCGCCCAGGCTGAGGTAGGCGAGCCAGGGGATGGCCGCCGTCATCAGTGACCGGGGCGCACGCCGAACGGCGCGCCGCCGTCAACGCCTTCGCAGACGATCGGGGCGTCGTCTGCCGGGGGGCGCGCGCTCACGCGCGCGCGGCGCGCACAGCCGCGCGAAGCAGCTCCATGGCCTCGTCGAACACCGGCTCCTGGATCGTCAATGGAAAGAGGAAGCGGACGACGTTGGCGTTGACGCCGCAGGTCAGCAGGATCAGCCCGCGTTTCAGCGCCTCGGCCTGGACCCTCTTCGTGAAATCGGGGTCGGGCGTGGCGCTGCCGGCGCGGTTGAATTCCACTGCGACCATCGCGCCCAGGCCGCGCACATCGGCGATCTCCGGTACCTCGGCGCGCAGGCTCTCGAGCACGCCCTTGAGCCGGTCGCCAAGCATCCGGCCACGCTCGGGCAGCCGCTCGCCGAGCATCACCTCGATCACCGCATGTGCCGCGGCGATGGCGAGCGGGTTGCCGGCGTAAGTGCCGCCCAGCCCGCCGGGCGCAGGGGCATCCATGATCTCGGCACGGCCGGTCACGGCCGACAGCGGCAGGCCGCCGGCGAGCGATTTGGCGATCGTCATCAGGTCCGGAGCCACGCCGAAGTGCTCCATCGCGAACATCTTGCCGGTGCGGCCGAAGCCGGTCTGGATCTCGTCGGCGATCAGCACGATGCCGTGTTCGTCGCACAGCGCGCGCAGCCACTGCACCGCCTCGGTCTGGATCACGTTGAAGCCGCCTTCGCCCTGCACCGGCTCGAACACGATGGCCGCGACGCGGGTCGGCTCGATATCGGCCTTGAAGAGGTGGTGCACGGCCTTCCTGACCTCGTCGAGGC
>JANMAW010000238.1:0-2318 GCA_031360005.1 Rhizobacter sp. | reverse complement strand
GAAGGGCGCGGCGTCGCGCAGATCCTCGAGATGGGCACGCTGACGCGGCTCGACTGCGCGCTCGGCACTGCCGGGCTGATGCGCGGTGCGGTGGCGCTGGCGCTGCACCACACCGCGCAGCGGCGCGCGTTCGGCAAGCTGCTCGCGGCTCAGCCGCTGATGCAGAACGTGCTCGCCGATCTGGCGCTCGAAAGCGAGGCCGCCACCGCGCTCGCGTTGCGCCTGGCGCGCGCGGTCGACCGGCAGCATGACCCGTTCGAAGCGCTGATGCGGCGCGTGCTGACGCCGGTCGCGAAGTTCTGGATCTGCAAGCGCGGCGCGATGCTGGCACAGGAGGCGATGGAGTGCCTTGGCGGCAACGGCTACGTCGAAGAAAGCGGCGAGGGCGTGATGGCCCGCATCTACCGCGAGATGCCGCTGAACTCGATCTGGGAAGGCGCCGGCAACGTGGTGGCGCTCGACCTGTTGCGTGCCGTGCGCCCGCGCGCCGGCCGCAACCCCGACTCGGCCGAAGCAGTGCAGGCGCTCGAAGCCGAACTGGCGCTCGCGCGCGGCGCGAGCCCGCTGCTCGACACATTCATCGGCACGCTGCTCGCACGCCTCGGCGATGCGGCCGGCGGTGCCGCCAGCATCGGTGAGGAGGCCGGCGCGCGCCGCCTCGCGCAAGACGTCGCGCTGGCGGTGCAAGCCTCGCTGCTGCGGCGCCACGCGCCCGAGTTCGTGTTCGACGCTTTCTGCCGCTCGCGCCTCACCGGCGGCGGCCCACAGGTCTTCGGCACGCTGCCATCGGGCGTCGCATGCGAAGCCATCATCCACCGTGCGATGCCGCATGACCCGCACTGACGCGACGCAACACCATGCCCGACCTCATCCTTCACCATTACCCCGGCTCGCCTTTCTCCGAGAAGGTTCGGCTGATCCTCGGCTTCAAGCGCATGGCGTGGCGCTCGGTCATCGTGCCGGTCGTGCTGCCGAAGCCCGACGTGATGGCCCTGACCGGCGGCTACCGGCGCACGCCGTTCATGCAGATCGGCGCCGACATCTATTGCGATACCGCGCTGATGTGCCGCGTGATCGATTCGATGCAGCCAGCGCCGCCGCTTTACCCGGCGGCCACCTCGGGGCTGGCCGACATCGTCGCGCAATGGGCCGACGCCACGCTGTTCTGGACCGCGGTGCCGTTCACGATGCAGCCGGCCGGCATCACCCACGTGCTGAAGGACGCGACGCCGGAGATGCTCAAGGCCTTCGGCGCGGACCGTGCCGCGATGAACCCGAACCTGAGGCGCCCGACGCTTGCCGACGGCGCTGCCGCGTTGCACACCTACCTCGCTCGGCTCGAACACCTGCTTGCCGACGGCCAGCCGTTCCTGCTCGGTGCGCTGCCCTGCATTGCCGACTTTTCGGCGGCGCAGTCGGTGTGGTTCATGCACCTGGCGCCGCCGATCGCGGCGCTGCTTCCTGCCTATCCGAAGTTGCAAGGCTGGTACCAGCGCGTGCATGACTTCGGGCAGGGCACGTTCACGAAGATGACGAGCGCGCAGGCGATCGAGGTGGCCGCCGCGGGCACGCACGCTGCGCTGTCGTTCACGCCCGAACCGGGGCTGGAAGCGGGCGACGAGGTCACGGTGACGCCGACCGACTACGCCCACGATCCGGTGGCCGGCAAGCTCGTCGGCCTGTCGCGCCGCGAGGTCGTGATCGCGCGCAGCGACGCGCGTGCCGGTACGCTGCATGTGTATTTCCCGCGCATCGGGTTCCAGATCAAGAAGCCAACTCCCTGAAAGTGAACCGCGAATGAAAACCTTCGAAGGCCGAACGGCCGTCATCACCGGCGCCGCTTCGGGCTTCGGCCTCGAGGCCTCGCGCATCGCCGCCCGGCTGCGCATGAACATCGTGATGGCCGACGTGCAGCAGGACGCACTCGATTCCGCGGCCCTCGAGATCGGCGCGCTGGGTGCGAAGGTGCTGGTGTTTCGCCTCGACGTCTCGAAGGCCGCCGAAGTCGAGGCGCTCGGCGCGGCCACCTTGAAGCGCTTCGGCGCGCCGCACTTCGTCTTCAACAACGCCGGCGTCGGCGGTGGTGGGCTGATCTGGGAAACGTCCGTGAAGGACTGGGAGTGGATCGTCGGCGTCAACCTGATGGGTGTGGCGCACGGCATCCGGGTGTTCACGCCGATGATGCTCGGTGCCGCCGCGAAGGACCCGATGTACGAGGGCCACATTGTCAACACCGCGTCGATGGCCGGGCTGCTGAACGCGCCGAACATGGGCGTCTACAACGCGACCAAGAGCGCGGTCGTCGCGATCAGCGAAAC
>JANMAW010000394.1:0-3453 GCA_031360005.1 Rhizobacter sp. | reverse complement strand
ACCGGGCTCGACAGGAACACGACACCGTTTGCGACCTCAGCAGGGCTCCCGAACTTTCCGGTCGGATTGACCTTGAGCGTCGAGTTGAACAGATCGGGCATGTTCTTCTCGATCGTCTGCCAGATGCCGCCGTCGAAATAGGTATTGCCCGGCGACACGCAGTTCACGCGGATGCCCTTGCCGACGAGTTGCCGGCTCAGCCCCTTCGCGTAGTGGATCAGCGCGGCCTTGAAGGCGCCATAGGATCCGGCGGCGAAATCGACCTCGAAGCCGGAGACGCTCGATATCAGCACGATCGATCCACCGGTCGATTTCTCGAGGAACGGCACCGCCGCCGCCACCGCATTGACGCTGTGCATCATGTCGACGCGAAACGACTTTTCCCAGGTGTCGGCCGAATCGCCGACGGCGAGCGCGCTGACATTGCACACCAGCGCGTCGATGCCGCCCAGTTCGTCGGCACTCGACGCGATCCACTCGGCCAACGCCGGCCCATCGGCCACATCGAGAGCGCGCCCGAAAGCCTTGACGCCCCTGGCCTTCAACGACGCGACCGTCGCTGCCACCTCGCCGGAATTGCGCGCGCAGATTGAAACGTTGGCCCCTTCGGCGGCGAATGCTTCGGCGACGGCCCGGCCGATCCCCTTGCTTCCACCCGTGATGACCGCCCGCTTGCCCTCAAGCCCGAGATCCATGTCGGTTCTCCTCCTCCGCGGATGGTGAGGAAACTCGACCACCCAGGATCAAGTATGTCACCGCGGGTGGCTTCGCGAGACATCGCGCTGTCCGTTCCGAAACCGGGTTTGCCAAGCCCGTATCGGGTCAAGCGGTCACGTCCTCCCGATCGCCGGTAAGCTCTTCACCATGCGACTCATCGACCTGCACGGCCGGCGCGTTCTGATCACGCAGTCCGACGACTTCATGGGGCCCGCGCTGGTGCGGGTGTTCACCGGGCTTGGCGCGGTGGTCGTCGCCGACGCGCGCTCGCTCGGCGACGACCCCGGCATGGCGGCTCGCGTCGTGCACGATGCCGGCGAGGTGGAAATCCTGATCGCGCATCTTTCGCTGCCCGCGCCGGCCACACCGGTCGGCGAGGTCGACGACGCCGAATGGCAGCGCGTATTCGCCTGTCTGGTGGATCCGCTGCCGCGCCTGATCCGTGCGGCGTTGCCGCAGATGCGCTCGCGTGGCCGTGGCAAGATCGTCGTCGTCGGCAGTGCCTCGGCGCTGCGCGGAATCAAGCGGGCCTCGACCTACAGCGCGGCGCGCGGTGCCCAGCTCGCCTGGGCTCGCGCCACTGGCGTCGAGCTCGCACGCGAGAACATCCAGCTGAATGCGATTGCGCAGAACTTCGTCGACAACCCCACCTACTTTCCTGCCGAAGTGCAGGCGAATCCGGCGTTTCAGGAACGGCTCAGGCGCGAGGTGCCGCTCGGTCGCCTTGTGTCCGGCGACGAGGATGCGCTGTTTGCGGCGTACCTGGCAAGCGACGCCGCCTCATGCTTCGTCGGCCAAGTGTTCCCGGTCTGCGGTGGCTGGGTCGGCTGATCCTGCGCCGATGAAGAACCTTCGCGAACTGACCAGCGGGTTTCGGCGGCCCGGGCGGCTCGATGCGATCTATCTGCGCCCTCGGCGCGGCGTCGCGGCCATCTCGGTGCAGTCGACGTCGGCACTCGTCGACCATGGTCTGGCGGGTGACCGCAGCGCCGCGCGCACGCCGGCGCAGCCCGGTGGGGGCAAGCGGCAGGTCACGCTGATCCAGGCCGAGCATCTGCCGCTCATCGCTGCCTGGTCCGACCGCGGAGACGTCGATCCGGCTGAGCTTCGGCGCAACCTGGTGGTCTCCGGCCTCAACCTGCTCGCAGCGCGCTCACCATTCGCCGACCAGCTGTTGCATTTGCGCATTGGCAGCGAGGTGATCATCCGGGTCACGGGCCCCTGCGATCCCTGTTCGAGAATGGAGGAAGTTCTCGGGCACGGGGGTTACAACGCGATGCGTGGACACGGCGGCATGACTGCCCGCGTCGTGGTCGGCGGGACGCTGTCCGTAGGAGATTCAGTGCAGCCGGAATTCGTGCCCTGTTCAGTCTGATCGACCACAGGAATCGGCGACGTCGGCCTCGTCGCCGCCGCTTTGAGGCGCCGCCGGCGGGAACTCGTGTGCGCGGATACTTGCCCGGCCTGAATCGCAGGTCGGAGAAAGCTGCGTACCGTGAGAACTGCCGATCTCGCCCGCATGAAGTGGATCGCGCTCGGCCTGCTGGTGGGGGCCGGCGCAGTCTACCTGGCCGCGTCATCGCTGCATGACCGGCACCCGGCGTGGGGCTATGTCGCCGCGTTCAGCGAAGCGGCAATGGTCGGCGCGATCGCCGACTGGTTCGCGGTGGTCGCGCTGTTTCGCCACCCGCTCGGCATCCCGATTCCGCACACCGCGATCATCCCGAGCAACAAGGACCGCATCGGCGAGAACCTGGCGACCTTCATCTGCGCGAACTTCCTCAGCACGCCTCAGGTGCTCGACAAGATCGAGCGCTTCGGCCCCGCGATCCGGTTGGCGACCTGGCTGTCGCAGCCCCGGCACGCCGAGCAGGCGGCCACGCACCTGGGCGCGGCATTGCATTACGCTCTCGGCGCGCTGGACGACCAGCGCGTGCGCCACTTCTTTCGCGCGACGGTGCTCGACCAGCTGGAGAAGGTGGACGTGGCACGGCTGGCGGGCCAGCTGCTGGAGGTGCTGACGACGGAGCGGCGCCACCAGGGCGTGCTCGACGCGCTGCTGCGTAAGCTGGCTTCGGTTCTTGACGACGAAACGCTGAAGGCGAGGATCGCCGAAGCCATCGCCACCGAGGTGAAGTATCTGCGCGTCGTCGGGCTCGACAACGTGGCCGGCCGCTACGCCACCGCGAAGATCGTGGCGGGCGTGATCCGCCTCGTCGGCGAGATGGCCGACGACCCCGGCCATCCGTTTCGCCTCGAGTTCGATGCCTTCGTCGTGACGTTCATCGCGCGGCTGAAGGACGAGCCTGAACTGCGTGCGAAGGTCAAGTCGATCCAGGGCGAGCTGCTGGCGAGTCCGGCGCTGTCCGGCTATCTGCAAGGCCTGTGGAGCGACGTCGTCGCATGGATCCGGACCGACCTCGCAAGCCCCGGCTCCGTGCTGCGCGAGCGCACCATCGCGGGCATCGAGCTGATCGGCGAAAAGCTCCAGACCGACCGGCAGATGCAAGCCTGGATCAATGAGCAGCTGATGGCCGCGGCGCCGCGCTGGATCGAGCGGTATCGCGAAGACATCCGCGTCTACATCATCGCGCGGGTGGGTGACTGGAACGCCGAGGAGATGACCCACGAACTGGAGCGCAACATCGGGCGCGACCTGCAGTTCATTCGCATCAATGGCACGCTCGTCGGCGGCCTGGTCGGCCTCGGCATCCACGCGGCGACGCAGCTGGTGCG
>JANMAW010000186.1:0-2228 GCA_031360005.1 Rhizobacter sp. | reverse complement strand
AAGTGGGCCAAGGTCGTGAAAGACGGCAACGTCAGGATCGACACCTGACGCACGCGGCCCGACGCACAGCGGCTAGCGCAAGCGCGCGATCAGCCCGGCCGTCGACGCATCGAGCCCACGCGCATCGCCCGAGGCGAGCCGCGGCAGCAGGTCGCTGCAAAGTGCCTTGCCCAGTTCGACCCCCCACTGGTCGAAGCTGTTGATGCCCCACACCGCGCCACTCGTGAAGACGCGGTGTTCGTACAGCGCGATCAGCGCGCCGAGCGAGCGCGGCGTGAGCTGCTCCAGCAGCAGCGTCGTGCTCGGGCGATTGCCGGGGAAGCTGCGGTGCTTTGCGAGCGTCAGCGGGTCCAACGCCTTCGACGCCGTCGGCGCCTTGTCGACCCGGGCCTGCGCCGTCGTCTTCCCCAGCATCAGCGCCTGCGACTGCGCCAGGCCGTTCGCGAGCAGCATCGTGTGCTGGCGCTCGAGCCGCTCGAGCAGCGGGCCGTGCAAGTTGCCCAGGGCGTGGGTAGGGTGCCTGACGAGGATGAACTCGACCGGGATCACGTCGGTGCCCTGGTGCAGCATCTGGAAGTAGGCATGCTGGCCGTTCGTTCCGGGCTCGCCCCACACCACCGGGCTGGTCGCGAACGGCAGCAGGTTGCCGTCAAGGTCGACGCGCTTGCCGTTGCTTTCCATCTCCAGCTGCTGCAGATAGGCCGGCAGGCGCTTCAGCCCCTGGTGATACGGCGCGACGCTGCGGCTGGTGAAGTGGTGGAAGTTGCGGTACCAGACATCGATCAGACCGAGCAACAGCGGCAGGTTCTTCGCGGCCGGAGCATGCGCGAAGTGCTCGTCCATCGCATGCGCGCCGGAGAGCAGCTCGCGAAAGTGCTCGGCGCCGATCGCCAGCGCGATCGGCAGACCGATCGCCGACCACAGCGAGTAGCGCCCGCCGACCCAGTCCCAGAAGCCGAAGGTCGTGTCGATACCGAACTCGGCCGCGGCCTTCACGTTGGTCGTGGTCGCGACGAAGTGCGCCGCGGTGTCGGTCCCGCCGCTGGCCACGAACCAGGCCTTCGCGGCGTGCGCGTTGGCCATCGTCTCCTGTGTCGTGAATGTCTTGCTCGCGATGATGAACAGCGTCTCGGCAGGTTTCAGGTGGCGCAGCACCGGCGTGATGTCGTGGCCGTCGACGTTCGAGACGAAATGCAGCGTCAGGCCCGGGTGCGCGAACGCGTCGAGCGCCGGCACCACCATCTGCGGCCCGAGGTCGCTGCCGCCGATGCCGATGTTGACGATGTGCCGGATGCCGCTGGCGGCGGTGTCGCGCACCGTCTCGACATACGCGAGCATCGCGTCGAGGACGTGGTGCACGTCGTCGCCGAACGGCGCTTGCTCGCGCGACGAGATTGCGCGCGGCGCGCGCAGCGCCGTGTGCAGCACCGCGCGGTCTTCGGTGGTATTGATCGCCTCGCCCGCGAACATCGCATCGCGCCGCGCTTCGACGCCGCACTCGCGTGCCAGGTCGAGCAGGAAATGCAAGGTCGCGGTATCGACCAGATTTTTCGACAGGTCGGCGTAGACCTCGGGCGCCTCGACGCCCAGCGCGCGGAAGCGGCCGGCGTCGCGGGTGAACGCCTCGCGCAGATCAAAGTCGCGGCCGTGCGCTTCGAAGTGGCCGCCGAGCGCGGCCCAGGCTTCGGTCTGGTCGCAGCGCGGCGTGTTCATTTCAACCCTTCGATGATCGCGTCGAGCTTGCCGGCATCGACCGCAAACGCGCGGATACCTTCCGCAAGCTTTTCGCTGGACATCGCATCGTCGTTCAGTGCGTAGCGGAAGGTCGCTTCGTTGAAGCTGACGGCGTGAATCGGCGCGCGGCGCGCGGCGTCCGGGTCGAGCGCGCGCGCGAGCGGCGCCTCGGTCGAGCGCAACTGCGCCATCAGCTCGGGGCTGATCGTCAACAGGTCGCAGCCGGCCAGCGCCTGGATCTGCCCGATGTTGCGAAAACTCGCCCCCATCACCTCGGTCTCGACGCCGAACTTCTTGTAGTAGGTGTAGATCTGCGCCACCGACTTCACGCCCGGATCGTTCACGCCGGCGTTGGCCGTGTCGCTCCACGCGCTGCCCGCGCTCTTCTTGTACCAGTCGTGGATGCGGCCGACGAACGGCGAGATCAGCTTCGCCCCGGCCTCGCCGCACGCCACCGCTTGGCAGAACGCGAACAGCAGCGTCATGTTGCAGGC
>JANMAW010000388.1:0-10338 GCA_031360005.1 Rhizobacter sp. | reverse complement strand
ATCTGGTGCACCAGCTTCGCGTAGTCGGCCGGCGTGCCCAGTCGGCTCGGGAATGGCACGCTGGCGGCGAGCGCGTCCTGCACTTCCTTGGGCATCGTGAACAGCATCGGCGTGCCGAAGATGCCGGGCGCGATCGTCATGTTGCGGATGCCGTTGCGCGCCAGGTCGCGGGCGATCGGCAGCGTCATGCCGACCACGCCGCCCTTGGAGGCCGAGTACGCAGCCTGGCCGATCTGGCCGTCGAAGGCCGCCACGCTGGCGGTGGAGATCAGCACGCCGCGCTCGCCGGTCGGCTCCGGCTGGTTCTTGCTCATTGCCTCGGCGGCGAGGCGAATCATGTTGAAGCTGCCGACCAGGTTGACCGTGACGACCCTCGCAAAGACGTGCAGCGCATGCGCGCCCTCCTTGCCCACCGTCTTCACGGCCGGCGCGATACCGGCGCAGTTGACCAGCCCGACCAGCTTGCCCATCGCAACGGCCTTCGCGACCGCGGCCTGGCCGTCGGCCTCCTGGCTGACATCGCATTTCACGAAGGCGGCGGAATTGGCGCCGAGCTCGGCCGCCAGCGCCTCGCCCTTGTCGGCCTGCAGGTCGGCGATGACGACCTTCGCACCGTGCGTGGCGAGCATCCGCACGGTACCTTCCCCGAGGCCGGAAGCGCCGCCTGTGACGATGAATACCTTGCCGGCAATCTCCATGATCGGCTCCCGAATCGAGGCGAACGCCTCAGGCGAGCGCGGCGAGCGCGCGTGCGGTGATGTCGTCGACGCTGCCGGTGCCGCTGATCTTGCGGCAACGGGGTGCGCCGGGCTCGCCGCTGGCGGCCCAGTTCGAGTAGTACTCGATCAACGGGCGCGTCTGCGCCTTGTAGACCGCCAGGCGGTTGCGTACCGTCGCCTCTTCGTCGTCGACGCGTTGGATCAGATCGTCGCCCGTCGCGTCGTCCTTGCCCGCCACCTTGGGTGGGTTGTATTTCAGATGATAGGTGCGGCCCGACGCCACATGCACGCGCCGCCCGCTCATGCGCTCGATGATCGCTTCGTCGGGCACGTCGATCTCGAGCACCAAGTCGATTTTGACGCCGGCGGCCTTCATCGCGTCGGCCTGCACGATCGTGCGCGGAAAACCGTCGAACAGGAAACCGTTCGCGCAATCGGGCTGCGCGATGCGCTCGGTCACGAGGCCGATGATGATGTCGTCGCCGACCAGACCGCCCGAGTCCATCACCTTTTTCGCGGCCAGCCCGAGCGCGGTGCCGGCCTTGACCGCGGCGCGAAGCATGTCGCCGGTCGAGATCTGCGGGATCGCGTATCTCTTGCAGATGAACGCGGCTTGGGTACCCTTGCCCGCGCCAGGTGCGCCCAGCAGGATCAGTCTCATGGGTGTCCTCGTTCTCGTGGGTCTGGGGCGCCGGGCAGGGCGTGCGCTGCGTCCGCGGGCATCCGTCGAGTCGAGAATAACATGTGGTCAGCTGCAACAAGCCGGCGCCGCGGGCCGGGAAAACACGCAGTCCGGCGCAGCCACCGATCAGGTGTACAGGGCCCGGACGCGCGCCAGATCTTCGGGTGTGTCGACGCCGGCGCCGGGCCGCGAACGAGTCACGTGCACTGCGATGCGTTCCCCGTGCCACAAAACGCGCAATTGCTCGAGCGCCTCGATGTGCTCGAGCGGGCTCGCCGCAAGCTTGGGGAAGCGCCGCAGGAAGCCGGCCTGATATGCGTACAGCCCGATGTGGCGCAGCGGGGCTTCGCTGGGGATGGGAACTGCGCCCGCAGCGCGTGCGTCGCGCCACCAGGGAATCGGGGCGCGCGAAAAGTACAGCGCGCGGCCGGCCGCATCGAGCACGACCTTCACGACATTCGGGTTGTCGAGTTCGTCGCATGTGTCAATCGGATGTGCGGCGGTGCTCATCACGCAGTCGGGGTGCTGCGAGAGCAGTGCGGCGCAGGCATCGATCAGGCCCGGTTCGATCAGCGGCTCGTCGCCCTGGACATTCACCACGACATCGGCGCCATCCAGCCCGAGCAGCGCGCAGGCCTCGGCGAGGCGGTCGCTGCCGGTGGCGTGATCGACGCGGGTGAGCAGCGCAGCCACACCGTGTGCGCTGCACGCGTCGATGATGTCGACGTGATCTGCGGCGACCAGCACGCGCGCCGCGCTGGAAAGCGCAGCGCGCTGCGCCACCCGCACGATCATCGGCAGCCCGCCGATGTCGGCGAGCGGCTTGCCGGGCAGGCGCGTGGATGCCAGCCGCGCCGGCACCAGGACCGTGAACTTCATGGGCCCGGGGGCGGTGGCGCGGGCATTGGCGCGAGCGTGGCGGCGAGTGACCGCGCTTCGGCTTCGAGCATCACCGGAATGCCGTCGCGCACCGGGAACGCCAGCCCGTCGGCATGGCACACGAGTTCGACCTGCTCTTGCTGCGGTGGGCGCAAGTGTTCGAGCGGGCCTTTGCAGATCGGGCAGACAAGCAGGTTAAGCAGGCGGGTTTCCATGGCGTGATCCGGGCGAGGGCAGCAGGGCGATCAGCGCAGCTTCGAATGCCGCGTCGAAAGCGAAGTCTAGCGGCGCGACCCAGACGCGCGTCGCGCCGAGTGCGTCGGCACGCAGCTTGATCGCGTCCTTCTCGGTGACGATCACGTCGGCGGCGCCGGGCGGCCAGGGCAGCGCGGCGTAGTCATGATGGTCCGGCAACGGCAGAGCGGTGATCGTCAGTCCGGCGTCACGCAGCATCCGGAAGAACCGCTGCGGACGCGCGATGCCGGCGGTCGCGAGCAGCGGGCGGCCGCGCAACGATTCGAGCGTCGCCACCTCGGCAGGTCGGCCCTGCCACCAGTCGTGCAGCGCCACCGCGCCGGCGAGCGACCGGCGGGCGAGCGTTCCGGTCAGCGGCGTCGAAGGCGTCGCGGCGTTGTACAGGACCAGGCTGCGAGCCGGCACCGCGCGCGGCAGCGGCTCGCGCAGCGGACCGGCCGGCAGCAGCCAGCCGTTGCCGGCGCCGCGCTCGTCGAACACCAGCACCTGCACGTCGCGCGCCAGCGCCCGATGCTGCAGGCCGTCGTCGCTGACGACCACGTCGACCTCTGCATGCTGCCGCAGCAGCCGCTGCGCCGCCGCGACGCGGTCGCGTCCCACGACCACCGGGGCGCCCGTGCGCAGGTGCATCAACAGCGGCTCGTCGCCGCAGGCCGCCGCGGGCAGCGCTCGCGTCACGTCCAGCAAGCCTTCGACCCGGGCCGCGTAGCCACGCGAGACGATGCCGGGGGTGTAGCCGTGACGACGCAGCGCGGCAACGATGGCGATCGCGGTCGGCGTTTTCCCGGCACCACCGACGATGAGGTTGCCGACCACGATCGTCGGCACTCCAACGGCATGACTGCGCAGCCAGCCGATCCAATACAGCAAGCGTCGCAGCGCGGTCAACACGCCGAACAACACCGACAGCGGCAGCAGTGCGCAGGCCAGCGGCCCGCGCGACAGCCAGACCGTCTGCAGACGCTGCGACCAGGTCAGCGCCGGATCGGGCTTCACGCTGAGCGGCAGCGAATCGAAGCGCGTCAGCGCGCGTCGCCGCCGGACGATGTCTGCGTCGCGAACGTCAGGCGCGACAAGTTCGCGCGCCGCGCCGCATCCATCACGTTGATGACGCTCTGGTGCGGGGTCGTCGCGTCGGCCGCGACGATCACGATCATCTCACTCGAACCGTCGGCTGCGGCCGTCAATTCCGCGGCGAGGACATCGACGTTTCGCCCTTCGACCGGCTTGCGGTTCACGGTGTAGCGCCCGTCCGCGGCGACCGAAACAATGATCTCGCGCTGCCGATCGCGCAGCCTGTCGGCGTCGGCCACCGGCAGCGTGACCTGCATTTCGGTGAACTTCGAGTAGGTGGTCGACAGCATCAGAAAGATCAGCACGACGAGCAGCACGTCGATGAACGGGATCAGGTTGATCTCCGGATCCTCGGGCCGATGCTTGCGAAAGTTCATCGTTGCGGTGTCACACCGGGCCGCGTGGTACAGCAAAGCGCATCAGGTGCGATACGAGCCGGTCGGATGCCTGCTCCATCTCGAGCGTATAGGCGTCGACCAGGCCGCGGAAATAGCGGTAGAACATCAGCGACGGGATCGCGATCATCAGCCCGAACGCGGTGTTGTAAAGCGCGACCGAAATGCCGTGCGCGAGCAGAGCGGGGTTGTTGCCGGTGGGCGCCTGCGACCCGAAGATCTCGATCATGCCGATCACGGTGCCCATCAGGCCGAGCAGCGGCGCGGCAGAGGCAATCGTTCCCAGGGTGTTGAGGTAGCGTTCCAGCCGGTGCACCGCGGCTCGCCCGGCCGACTCGAAGGTGCCGCGCAGGCCGGCCTCGGTCGTGCGGGGATCGGCGATCACTGCGCGCAGCCCGGTGGCCAGCACGGTGCCGAGAACAGAGTTATGCGCCAGCTTGTTGACGACGTCCGAGGCCGGAAGATTGGACCGCGTGACCGAGATCACTTCATCGAGAAGTCGTGGTGGCGCGACGCGCGCCGCGCGCAAGCTCGACAGGCGTTCGAGCACGACGGCAAGTGCACCGATGGAGCACAGCAGCAGGGGCCAGATCGGCCATCCGGCGGCTTGTATGATCGAAAGCAATCGGGCCCTTTCGGTGTCGGCCGGGAATTTCAGGACGCGCGATTATGACCCCAAGGTTGCGCCGCCGATCATGCATGTGGGCAGCGTTTCGACGGCGCGTCGACCGCGCCGCCAAACGCCGTAAAGCGCCTGCGCAACCATCCACCGCAACTGTGGATATCTTTGTGGGCAACTCGCCTCGCTGCACCGGCAAGCCCCGAGATTGCAGGCGCAGGAACACATTGCTCAAACTTTAGGCAGGTAAAAGACCTTGAAAATCAATGACTTGCAGGTTTATGTCGAGCTTGTGACAGGCGACATGGGTGTTCGCGCCATGCGCGGCGCGGTTGTGGAGTTCTCGACCCGCACCGGCATTGGGTTTGCCGGTGGTTGAAGAACTCGCGGTTGACCCGCGGCGATCGATTCGCGGCGTCGAGGCGTTGGTGCGTGAGGTAGGCGCGCTGCTCACGATGAGGTTTGGCGTGTGTGCGGTGCGCGGTGAGATCTCGGGCTTTGCGCGTGCCCCCAGCGGGCACTGTTATTTCAACTTGAAGGATTCCGACGGCGGCACGGCATTGTTGCGCTGTGCGATGTTCCGACGCGCTGCGAGCCTGCTGTCGTTTGCCGCTGCTGATGGGCAATTGGTCGAACTGCGCGGGCGCGTCGGCGTGTATGAGCCGCGCGGCGAACTGCAGTTCGTCGTCGAGGCGATGCAACGCGCGGGCATCGGCGCGTTGTACGAGCAGTTCCTTCAGACCAAGGCACGTCTCGAGGCACTGGGTCTGTTCGACCCGCGGCGCAAGCGCCCGTTGCCGGCCTACCCGCGCGTCGTCGGTGTCGTCACCTCGCTCGGCGCCGCCGCGCTGCACGACGTGCTGACGGCACTCGCCCGGCGCTCGCCGCAGGTTCAGGTGATCGTCTACCCGAGCCTGGTGCAAGGCGCCGAAGCGCCGGCCGCCCTCGCCGCGGCCCTCGCCTTGGCCTCCCAGCGGGCGGAGGTCGACGCATTGATCGTGTGCCGCGGTGGTGGCTCGCTCGAGGATCTTTGGGCATTCAATGACGAGCGTGTCGTGCGGGCCATCGTCGCCGCGCGGGTGCCGGTGGTGTGTGGTGTCGGGCACGAGACCGATGTGACGCTTTGCGACTTGGCGGCCGACGTGCGCGCGCCCACGCCCACCGCTGCGGCCGAACTCATCGCGCCGACGCGCCAGGCCTGCCTGGATGCGCTGGGCGCGATCGCGCAACTGATGCAGCGGCGTGTGCACGAGGTGATCGACAGCCACGCGCAGCGGCTCGATCGCACCGCGATGCGCCTGGCCCGCCCGGGGCAGGGTGTGCGCCAGCAGGCGCAACGCTTGACGCTGCTCGCGCACCGGCTGACCGGCCACATGCCACGGGCCGCGCAGGCGCAGCATTTGCTGCTCGCTCGGCTCGACAGCGAGCTGCGCTACCGGAGCGCATTGCGTCTCGCAGGGTCCGCACAGCAGCTCGAAGGCCTGGCGGCGCGCTTGCGTGACCTGGACCCCCGGCAGGTGCTGGCACGCGGCTACTCCTGGCTCAGCGACGACGCCGGGCGGGCGGTGATGTCGGTGGACCGGCTCGCGATTGGCATGCCGCTGCAGGCCGCACTCAGCGATGGCGTTGCCGACGTGCAGGTGACTCAGGTTCGACGTCAGACAAGCGGCTGACGTGTGGTCGGCGGGCGCCGCGATTGTCTGCATCGCGGGCGCGGCCTGCCTACAATCTTTCGAACCGCAACTTCCCGGATGAGGATCACGATGGAACACACCCTGCCTGCACTGCCCTACGCGCTCGACGCGCTTGCGCCGCACCTGAGCAAGGAAACGCTCGAGTACCACTACGGCAAACATCACAATGCTTACGTCGTGAATCTGAACAACCTGCAGAAGGGCACCGAGTTCGAGAGCATGACGCTGGAGGCGATCGTCAAGAAGGCGACCGGCGGCATCTACAACAACGCGGCGCAGATCTGGAACCACACCTTCTTCTGGAGTTGCATGAAGCCGGCCGGCGGCGGCGAGCCGAAGGGCGCGCTGGCCGCCGCGATCACCGCGAAGTGGGGCAGCTACGCGGCGTTCAAGGAGGCCTTCACGAAGAGTGCGGTCGGCAATTTCGGCTCCGGCTGGACCTTTCTCGTGAAGAAGGCCGACGGCGGCGTCGACATCGTCAACATGGGTGCCGCCGGCACGCCACTGACCACCGCCGACAAGGCGTTGCTGACGATCGACGTGTGGGAGCACGCGTACTACATCGACTACCGCAACCTGCGTCCGAAGTGGGTCGAGACCTTCCTGACCTCGCTCGTGAACTGGAGCTTCGCGGAAGCGAATTTCAAGTAAGCGCGAAGACGCGGACGAACAGGCCGGTCAGTGATCAGCCTGTTCGTGAGCCGGCATGGCGCTCAGCGCGCGAACGGCGCACCTTGAAGCCTGGTTCCTGGCCGGATGCCGCGTTTGGCGAACCACCCG
Organism: Rhizobacter sp.; assembly: GCA_031360005.1. Lineage (GTDB taxonomy): Bacteria > Pseudomonadota > Gammaproteobacteria > Burkholderiales > Burkholderiaceae_C > LMDS01. The sequence goes on along the minus strand of JANMAW010000388.1, from coordinate 3,241 downwards.
TCGTTCATCTCGAGCACGAAGCGCACCGGCTTGGCGGAGCAGTGACTGTCGAGCGTCTGCGGTTTCATCTGTTCGATGTTGACGACGCTGCCGTCGTCGGCGATGAATGCCGCCGACAGCGGCAGCAGCGTGTTCTTCATCCAGAAGCACTGCTGGCCGGGCTGCTCGAAGGCGAACAACATGCCGTCATTGGTGGGCATAGTGTTGCGAAACATCAGCCCGACACTGCGCTCCTGCGGGGTCTGCGCGAGCTCGACCTGGATCACATGCATCCCCGCGCTCAGCTTGATCGTGGGCAGTTTCTGGGGCGTTTCCTGGGCGAACGCGCTAGCGGCCAGCAGCGCGAGGGTGAGCGAAGCGGGCAGGCGCATCTTGAAAGTCCATCGTGTCGGCGTTCGGGCGTGGTGTCGGGATTATCAACGCCGCGCCGGCATCTCACGGCTGACAGGAGCGCGGGCTTAGAATCGAAAATTCAGCCCGGACCACCTCTCAACGCGAGCGGAGCCACATCGTCATGTACCAGCACATCAAGGTGCCCGAAGGCGGGCAGAAGATCACCGTCAACGCGGATTTCTCGCTCAACGTCCCGCACCAGCCGATCATCCCGTTCATCGAGGGCGATGGCACCGGCGCCGACATCACGCCGGTGATGATCAAGGTCGTCGATGCTGCGGTGGTGAAGGCTTATGGCGGCAAGCGGCGCATCCACTGGATGGAGGTCTATGCCGGCGAGAAGTCGACCAAGGTCTACGGGCCCGACGTTTGGTTGCCGCCCGAGACGCTTGCGGCCGTCAAGGACTACGTCGTCTCGATCAAGGGCCCGCTGACGACTCCGGTGGGCGGCGGCATCCGCTCGCTCAATGTGGCGCTGCGCCAGGAGCTCGACCTGTACGTGTGCCTGCGACCGATCCAGTATTTCACCGGCGTGCCATCGCCGGTGAAGGAGCCGCACAAGACCAACATGGTGATCTTCCGCGAGAACTCCGAAGACATCTATGCCGGCATCGAGTTCGAGTCGGGAAGTGACAAGGCGAAGAAGCTTATCGACTTCTTGATCAACGAGATGGGGGTCAAGAAGATCCGCTTCCCGAAAACCTCGGGCATCGGCATCAAGCCGGTCTCGAGCGAAGGCACCGAGCGGCTGGTCCGCAAGGCGATCCAGTACGCGATCGACAACGACAAGTCTTCGGTCACGCTGGTTCACAAGGGCAACATCATGAAGTACACCGAGGGTGGCTTCCGTGACTGGGGCTACGCGCTCGCCGCAAGGGAGTTCGGCGCCGAGCTGACCGACGGCGGCCCTTGGATGAAATTCAAGAACCCCAGGAACGGCAAGGACATCGTCGTGAAGGACGTGATCGCCGACGCCTTCCTGCAGCAGATCCTGCTGCGCCCCGCCGAGTACTCGGTGATCGCGACGCTGAACCTGAACGGCGACTACGTATCCGATGCGCTGGCGGCCCAGGTCGGCGGCATCGGCATCGCGCCGGGCGCGAACATGTCGGATTCGATTGCGATGTTCGAGGCGACCCACGGCACCGCGCCGAAGTACGCCGGCAAGGACTACGTGAATCCGGGCTCCGAGATCCTGTCGGCGGAGATGATGCTGCGCCACATGGGCTGGACGGAGGCGGCCGACCTGATCATCAGCTCGATGGAGAAGTCGATTCTGTCGAAGAAGGTCACGTACGACTTCGCCCGCCTGCTGGAAGGCGCGACGCAGGTGTCGTGCTCCGGGTTCGGCCAGGTGATGATCGAGCACATGTGATCGAGTCCTCGACGTCCGATGACGTCCGCATAGCAGGCTTCAGATACGCCGTCGCGCGAGCCGATGTGCCAGCCTTGGCAGCGACGTCCCGCCGGTTCTGAAAAGGCACTCGGCCACCGCTCGGATGGAGGAATGCACGATGAGCGCTCGAGAGCAATTGCAGGCGACGGTCGAATCGCTGGTCCAGGCCGGCAAAGGCATCCTGGCTGTCGATGAAAGCGCCCCGACGATCGCCAAGCGGTTCAAGTCGATCGGCGTCGAGTCGACCGAAGAGAACCGTCGCGCATACCGCAGCCTGCTGCTGGCGACGCCCGGACTCGGTGCGTTCATCAGCGGCGTCATCCTGTACGAGGAAACGCTCGGCCAGCGAAGCGACGACGGCACACCGCTGCCCGAGTTGATTGCGCGCCAGGGCATCGTGCCCGGCATCAAGGTCGACGCCGGCAAGATCGCGCTCGCGCATGCGCCGGGCGATGAGATCACGCAGGGTCTCGACGGCCTCGCCGAGCGCCTCCGCGACTATCAGCGGCAAGGCGCGCGCTTCGCGAAGTGGCGCGCGGTCTACAACGTCTCCGGCACGCTGCCGAGCCGGCTCGCGATCGAGGCCAACGCGGACGCGCTGGCCCGTTACGCGGCGATCTGCCAGAACGAAGGCGTCGTGCCGATCGTCGAGCCCGAAGTGCTGATGGACGGCGGCCATACCCTCGAGCGCTGCGCCGAGGTGACCGAAGCCGTCCTGCACGAAGTCTTCACTGCCCTGCATCGACACCGGGTGGTTCTCGAGCACATGCTGCTGAAGCCGGGCATGGTCGTCGCCGGCGGGGAACAGGTGCAACAGGCACCGGTTGCCGAGGTCGCCGCTCAGACCGTCCGCGTTCTGAGGCGAACCGTGCCAGCGGCCGTGCCGGGCATCTTCTTCCTGTCCGGCGGACAGGCTCCCGCTGCGGCGACCATCCATCTCGACGCGATGAACCGGCTCGCGCCGCACCCTTGGGCGCTGAGCTTCTCGTACGGGCGTGCGCTGCAGGAGCCGGCCCTGCAGGCTTGGAAGGGGCAGGCGGTCAATGCGCGCAGCGCGCAAGCGGCGTTGCTCGAACGAGCGCGACTGAACGGCGCGGCGCGCGAGGGACGGTACGACCCCGCGATGGAGGCCGGCGATCGGCAGCGGCCCGTGAAATGAACGCGAGCTGACTGGGCGAGCGCGGTGCCGGCGTTGCCGGATCGGCAATCGAGAGCCCTAGTGCGGCCGACCCTGGCGAGCCACGACATGGTTGGCGAGCGGCGACTACGACGGGCTGCCCGCGTTGCGCTTTTACATGGTCTGTCGTGCGCTCGGAACGTGCGCAGTTCGCCGCGCTGGCCGCGTCGCTCGCGCTGCCCTTCTGCATCTTCGATTGCCGCGCTGCGTTGCCGCTGCTGCGCCGGCGGCTCGAGCAGCGGCAGGCGAGCGGCGCCGACCCGTCGGAAGCCGAC
>JANMAW010000163.1:0-8164 GCA_031360005.1 Rhizobacter sp. | reverse complement strand
CGCATGCGGCCGATAATGAGGCATGTCGATCCAGACCGATGATTTTGAACCCGCGCGCAGGATGGTCGGTGCCGCGCCGTCCTCGCCCAATGAAGAAGCGATCGAACGCGCACTGCGGCCCAAGGGCCTGGCCGAATACGTGGGCCAGACCAAGGCCCGCGAGCAGCTCGAGATCTTCATCGGCGCCGCGAAGATGCGCAGCGAGGCGATGGACCACGTGCTGCTGTTCGGCCCGCCGGGCCTGGGCAAGACGACGCTCAGCCACATCATCGCCAACGAACTCGGCGTGAACCTGCGCCAGACCTCCGGCCCGGTGCTCGAAAAGCCGAAGGACCTCGCCGCGATCCTGACGAATCTCGAACGCAACGACGTGCTCTTCATCGACGAGATCCACCGCCTGTCGCCGGTTGTCGAAGAGATCCTCTACCCCGCGCTCGAGGATTACCAGATCGACATCATGATCGGCGAGGGCCCGGCCGCGCGCTCGATCAAGCTCGACCTGCAACCCTTCACGCTGATCGGCGCGACGACCCGCGCCGGCATGCTGACAAACCCGCTGCGCGACCGCTTCGGCATCGTCGCGCGGCTCGAGTTCTACTCGCCCGAAGAACTCGCGCGCATCGTGCACCGCTCGGCCGGGTTGCTGAAGGTGCCGACCGACGCCGAAGGCGCGTTCGAGATCGCGCGCCGCTCGCGCGGCACGCCGCGCATCGCGAACCGTCTGCTGCGGCGGGTGCGCGACTTCGCCGACGTGAAGGCCGACGGCCGCATCGTCAAGGCACTGGCCGAGAAAGCGCTGAAGATGCTCGACGTCGACGCGCAGGGCCTCGACGTGATGGACCGCAAGCTGCTGGAGGCGGTGGTGCACCGCTTCGATGGCGGGCCGGTCGGGCTGGACAACGTCGCCGCGGCGATCGGCGAGGAGCGCGACACGATCGAGGACGTGATCGAGCCCTACCTGATCCAGCAGGGCTACCTGCAGCGCACGCCGCGCGGCCGGGTCGCCACGCCGGCGGCGTACCGGCACCTGGGCATCACGCCGCCGCAGTCACAGAGCGACAGCCAGCTGTTTGGCGCTTGAGCGGCGCGGGGCGCCGCGGCATCCTCAGGTCGGCGATCGTCAGGCCCTGCGGCTCCGTCAGACCTTGTTGCGGCGCCGTTGCTGCCACGCCAGCAACTCGCCGACGAAGCCGCGCCGGAACGCGACCACGCAAACGACGAAGATCACGCCGATGATCACGTTGATCCATGCGCCGACCTGGTCTGCCAGGAAGTTCTGCAACCCGATGATCGTGAACGCGCCGAGCACCGGTCCGGCGAAGGTCCCCATGCCGCCGAGCAGCGTCATCAGCACGACCTCGCCCGACAGTGACCAGTGCGCGTCGGACAAGGTCGCGAAACCCAGCACCAGCGTCTTCATCGAACCCGCCAGCCCGGCCAGCGCAGTCGACAGCACGAAGGCCAGCAGCTTGTAGCGATCGACCTCGTAGCCGAGCGAAATGGCGCGCGGCTCGTTCTCGCGGATCGCCTTCAGCACCTGGCCGTAAGGCGAATGAACGATCCGGATGATGAACGTGAACACCGCGACGAACACCGCGAGCACGACGTAGTACAGCACCCGGTCGTCGGCGAGCGGAATCAGGCCGAACAACTTGCCGCGCGGCACCCCTTGCAGGCCATCCTCGCCGCCGGTGAACGGCGCCTGCAGGAACACGAAGTAGATCATCTGCGCCATCGCCAGCGTGACCATCGCGAAGTAGATGCCCTGGCGCCGGATCGCGATCGCGCCGACGACCAGGCCGCAAAGCGCGGCGATGGCCGTACCGGCGAGCACGCCGAGCTCGGGTGACCATCCCGCCGAGCGCACCAGCCAGCCGGTGGCGTACGCCGCCGCACCGAGGTATGCGGCATGGCCGAACGACAACAGCCCGGTATAGCCGAGCAGCAGGTTGAATGCGCACGCGAAGATCGCGTAGCACAGCGCCTTCATCATGAAGACCGGGTACAGGCCGATGAAGGGTGCCGCGATCAGGATCGCCAGACCCGCCAGCCAGGCGATCCGGCCGCGCCGCGAAATGTCGTTGGCGGCGGTCATTTACTTCTCCTTCCCGAACAACCCCGCCGGACGGATCATCAGCACGATGGCCATGATCACGAACACGACGATGCTCGACGCTTCGGGGTAGAACACCTTGGTCAGGCCCTCGATCAGGCCGAGCGCCAGGCCGGTCAGGATCGAACCGAGGATCGAGCCCATGCCGCCGATCACGACCACCGCGAACACCACGATGATCAGGTTGCTGCCCATCAGCGGCGTGATCTGGATCACCGGCGCGGCCAGCACGCCCGCCAACGCCGCGAGGCCGGCGCCGGCGCCGTAGGTCAGCATCACCATCACCGGCACGTTGATGCCGAAGGCCTGCACCAGCGCCGGGTTTTCGGTGCCAGCGCGCAGGTAGGCGCCAAGCCGGGTGCGTTCGATCGTGAACCAGGTGCCGAGGCAGACCACGAGCGACGCGAACACGACCCAGGCACGGTAGTTCGGCAACACCATGAAGCCGAGGTTGGTGGCGCCCTGAAGCAGCTCGGGCACCGGGTACTGCTGGCCCGACACGCCGAAGCGGTCGCGGAAAACCCCCTCGGCGATCAGCGCCAGCCCGAAGGTCAGCAGCAGCCCGTAGATCGGATCGATCTTGTACAGGTGCTTGAGCAGCGTGCGCTCGATCACCACGCCGATCGCGCCCACCACCAGCGGCGCGATGATCAGCGCGAACCAGTAGTTGATGCCGAAGCTGTCGAGCGCGACGAAGGCCACGTACGCGCCGATCATGTACAGCGCACCGTGCGCGAAGTTCACGATCCCGAGCAGGCCGAAGATCACCGCCAGGCCCAGGCTCAGCATCGCGTAGAACGAGCCGTTGACCAAGCCGAGCAACAGCTGGCCGAGGAAGGCCTGGATCGGAATGCCGAAGATGTCCATGGCGGGCGGGCGAAGGTTGCGGTGGGCGCCGCGTGCCGCGCGACCGGGGGGTCACGCGGCTCGCATCAGCGCTTTACTTCCAGAGAGCGCACTTCGACTCGGCCTTCGTCGTCCAGGCCGCCTCACCCTTGAAGGTCTCGGCCACCTTGTAGTAGTCCCACGGCTCGGTCGATTCGGCCGGCGTCTTGACCTGCATCAGGTACATGTCGTGGATCATGCTGCCGTCGTCGCGGATGTAACCGCCCTTGGTGAAGATGTCGTTGACCTTGGTCTTCTTCATCTGCGCGAGCACCTTGTCGGCGTCGTCGGTGCCGATGGCCTTGACCGCGGTCAGGTACTGCAGTGCGGCCGAGTAGTCACCGGCCTGTATCGACGACGGCATGCGCTTGATCTTCTCAAAGAACTTGCGGCTCCAGGCGCGCGCGTCGGGGTCGCGGTTCCAGTACCAGCTGTCGGTCAGGTACATGCCCTGCGTGGCCTTCAGGCCGAGCGAGTGGATGTCGTTGATGAACATCAGCAGGCCGGCCAGCTTCATCGTCTTGGTGATGCCGAACTCGTTCGCCGCCTTGATCGAATTGATGGTGTCGCCGCCGGCATTCGCCAGGCCGAGGATCTGCGCCTTGCTCGACTGAGCCTGCAGCAGGAACGACGAGAAGTCGCTCGCCGACAGCGGGTGCCTGACCGAGCCGACGATGCTGCCGCCCGCCGCCTTGACCACGGCCGACGTGTCGTTCTGCAGCTGCGAGCCGAACGCATAGTCGGCGGTCAGGAAGTACCAGCTCTTGCCGCCGGCCTTCACGACCGCGTTGCCGGTGCCCTTGGCCAGCGCCGTGGTGTCGTAGGCCCAGTGCACCGTGTACGGCGAGCACTGGTCGTTCGTCAGCGCCGACGTGGCGGCACCGACCGAGATGAAGGGCTTCTTCTTCTCCAGCGCGATCTTCGCCATCGCCAGGTTGGTGCCCGAACTGGTGCCGCCGATCAGCATGTCCACGCCCTGCGTGTCGAACCATTCGCGCGCTTTCGCGGCGGCCACGTCGGCCTTGTTCTGGTGGTCGGCGATCAACACTTCGATCTTCTTGCCGTTGATCGCACCGCCCATGTCGGCGATCGCCATCTTGATGGCTTCGCCGCCGGCCGGGCCGTCGATGTCGGCGTACAGGCCCGACATGTCGGTGATGAAGCCGATGCGGATCACGTCACCCGAGATCTGCGCGTGCGCCGGGGCAGCGGGGCCGAACAACGCGGCCGCGGCCAGCGCAACGGCAGTGGAAATTTTCTTCAAGGTCATCGAGGTCTCCTGGGGATGATAGGGGTGGCGGATCGGAAATACGGCCGTACTTCAGACGCCGAGGTATTCGTGCAGTCGCTCCATGCGCGACGGCAACTCGGACTGGGTGAACTCCTGGATCACCTGGCCGTGCTCCATCACCATGAAGCGGTCGGCCAGCGGCGCCGCGAAAACGAAGTTCTGCTCCACCATCACGATCGTGTAGCCCTGCTTGCGCAGCGCGATCACCATCTCGGCGAGCTTCTGCACGATCACCGGGGCCAGGCCCTCCGAAATCTCGTCGAGCAGCAGCAGCTTGGCGCCTGTGCGCAGGATGCGCGCGACCGCGAGCATCTGTTGCTCGCCGCCCGACAGCCGCGTGCCCTGGCTCGATGCGCGCTCGCGCAGGTTCGGGAACATCGTGTAGATCTGCTCGACGCTCATGCCGCCTTCGGCCAGCTGGGGCGGCAGCATCAGGTTCTCTTCGGCCGACAGGCTCGAGAAAATGCCGCGCTCCTCGGGGCAGTAGCCGATGCCGAGCCGCGCGATGCGGTGGGTGGCCATCGAGATCGTCTCGGCGCCACGGACCTTGATCGAGCCCTTGCGGCTGCCGATCAGCCCCAGGATCGACCGCATCGTGCTGGTGCGGCCGGCGCCGTTGCGGCCGAGTAGGGTCACGACCTCGCCTTCGTTGACGTGGAAGTTCACGCCGTGCAGCACGTGCGATTCGCCGTACCAGCCGTGCAGATCCTTGACTTCGAGGAACGGGGTCGTCATGTTGGCCCCCAAGTCTCGGAGTACCGAGCACGCCCCCCGAGGGGGGTCGCTTGCTCGGGGCGGCCCGGCGCTGCGCTCATCAGTGCGCCCCCTTCAACTCGACATTCGCGGTGCCCATGTAGGCCTCGATCACCAGAGGGTTCTTCGAGACCTCGGCGTACGGACCCTCGGCCAGCGTGGCGCCGCGCTGCAGCACGGTGATCGTGTCGGCGATGCTCGCGACGACGCTCATGTTGTGCTCGACCATCAGCACCGTGCGGCTCGCCGCGACCTTCTTGATCAGCTGGCGGATTCGATCGACGTCTTCCAGGCCCATGCCCTGGGTGGGCTCGTCGAGCAGCATCAGCTTCGGGTCCATCGCGAGCGTCGTGGCGATCTCGAGCGCGCGCTTGCGGCCGTAACTCAGCTCGACCGCCGGGATGGCGGCGTAGCTCTCGAGATCGACCTGGCGCAGCAATTCGATCGCCCGCGCGTCCAGCGTCTGCAGCGACGCTTCGGGCTTCCAGAAGTGGAACGAGGTGCCGAGCTTGCGCTGCAGCGCGACCCGCACGTTCTCGAGCACCGAGAGGTGCGGAAACACCGCCGAGATCTGGAACGATCGGATCACGCCGCGCCGCGCGATCGCCGCCGGCCGCTCGGGCGTGATGTCGGTGCCGTCGAACACGATCTGCCCGCTCGTCGGGATCAGGAATTTCGTCAGCAGGTTGAAGCAGGTGGTCTTGCCGGCCCCGTTCGGACCGATCAGCGCGTGGATGCTGCCGCGCCGCACCCGCAGGTTCACGTTGCTAACAGCGACGAAGCCCTTGAACTCCTTTGTCAGCTCGCGGGTCTCGAGAATGTATTCGCCGCCACTCATGCGCTGGCTCCGGCCTTGCGTTGCCGAACGGTCGCGCGCGGCGCCGACCGCATCGCTTCACCGCCGAGCCGTTGCGACAGCGTGCGCGCGACGCGCAGCACCGCGTCACAGTGCCGCGCGCCGCGGTCGGCGCCGAGCAGCGCCTTGTTGATGCAGACCGCGACACCCGCCACGGCGACGCCCGATGCGTCGAAGACCGGCGCGCCGAACGAGTAGACGCCCTCGCGCACGGTCTCGTCGTCGATGCTGTGGCCGCGCTTGCGCGTCAGCGCCAGTTCCTTCAGTAGCGCGTCGACATCGCGCGGCCCTTTGCGCGTGAGGTGCGTGAGCGGCCCGCCGGCGAGCAGCCGGCGCACCGCACCGGGCTCCAGCTGCGCGAGCATCGCCTTGCCGCTGCCCGACAGGTTGGCGGGCAGGCGCATGCCGACGTTGAACGCGAGGCCGAGCGGCCGCGCGCTGTTGCGCACCGCGACGTACAGCGAATCGGTACCGCTGAGCACCGAAAGCACCACGGTCTCTTCGGGCGTGAACCCGGCGTCGGCCCACAGCGCATTGAACTCCTGCGCCACGTCGGTGCCCGAGACGAAGGCCTCGGCCAGGCTCATCACCCGCGGCCCGATCAGGAAGGCGCCGCCGGGCTGGCGGCGCAGGTAACCGAACGACATCAGCGTATTGCACAGGCCGTGCACGCTGCTCTTCGGCAACGCGAGTTCGCTGGTCAGCTGCGCCAGGCTCATCGGCTCGCGTTGCTGCGCCAGCCGGTCGAGCAACGCCAGCGCACGCGTCACCGCCGGCACCAGCGGGGCCGCGGCCGCGCGCGGAGGCCGAAGCAACGGCGTTCGCATTGATGTCGTGGTGGCGTGCAGGGCGGTCTCCGCGGGTGAATGGCCCGGCGCAACCGAGCGCCGGCGGTTCGAACCCACGTTCAGTGGGTTGAACTTCGTTCAATGGATCAGGCGCGCAGTCTATTCACTCCTGCCGCCATCGCAAGCCCGGGCGGGTGCTCATCGGGAAAACACCGAGGACTTCGCGGGCAGCGGGCGCGGGGTTCAGGTCAGGCAGCCGCGCGCATCGATCGGCCACACCGCCTCGACGATGCCGTGCACGAGTCCGCCGCGCACCGCGATGAAGTGCGCGTGCAGGTTGACGGTCGGGTCGCAATGTCCGGGCACCAGCCACACGGTGTCGCCGAGTTGCGGCAGCTCGGAGGCCGGCGCCGCGCCGCGCGGGTGCAGGATGCCGTGTTCGTCGCCGCCGTTGCTGAATTCGCATTCGCGCTGCCAAACGCGCGGCAATCCGGAATCGACCGCGTGCGACTTGTGGCCGGCATCGACGACCGCGTGCGACGCGCCGCGGCTCATCACCTGTGACTTGACGAACAGGGCGTGTTCGAACCGCGGTGCACGCGGTGCGGGCTCGTTGTCGGCGTAGTCGCGGTCCATGAACAGGTAGCTGCCGGCCTGCAGCTCGCCGTAAACACCGCTCGCGGCCTCGAACCCGAAGCTGCCGGTGCCGGCACCGGTGACCAACGGGCAGCGCATGCCGGCCGAGGTGATGCTCGCCTGCGCGGCGCGCACCCGCATGACGGCGTGGCGGATCGCCGCCTCGCGAGCATCGGCTTTGCGCAGGTGCTGTGCGCCGCCGTGGTACGCCTGCAGCCCGGCGAAGCGCAGGCCGTGCGAAACGACCTGGTGCGCGAGCGCACCGGCCGCGGTGGGCGCGACACCGCAGCGGCCCTGGCCGACATCGATCTCGACGAACACGTCGACGCTCGTGCCCGCGACCTTCAGCGCGTCGGCGAGCCGGTCGATGCCGAGCGCAGAATCGACCGCCAGCGCGAGCCTGATGCGGCCTGCCAACGCCGCGAGACGGGCCAGCTTCGCGGGCGCGATGACCTCGTTGCTGATGAAGATGTCGGCGACGCCCGCCGCGGCCAGCGCTTCCGCCTCGCTGAGTTTTTGCACGCAGACGCCGACCGCGCCGGCCGCGATCTGCAGTTTCGCGATCGCCGCACATTTGTGCATCTTGGCGTGCGGACGCAGCGCGACTTCGTTGGCGCGAGCAAACGTGGCCATCGCGGCGAGATTGCGCTCCATGGAATCGAGGTCGATCACCAGCGCTGGCGTGTCGATCGCGGCGGCCGGGTCGCCGACGCTTGCCGCGGGCCGGGCGATCGTCACGCGGCGCGCTCCACCGATGTCGGCGCCGCGTCGGCGTCGCTGAACTCGCCCAGCGCAGCGCCGTCGAGGTGGTGGCTGTCGCTCCAGCCGACTAGCGTGAAGCC
>JANMAW010000138.1:0-3628 GCA_031360005.1 Rhizobacter sp. | reverse complement strand
ACCCGGCGACGCGCACGCTGCACGGCGGGGCGCCAGTGCTCGAGGGCGAAAAATGGGTCGCGACCAAATGGCTGCGCGAAGGGCGGTTCGAATGAATTCCGGTGCGGCGGAACCGCTTCCGCTGGCCGGCGTCAAGGTCCTTGATCTGACGCGCCTGCTGCCCGGCCCGCTGGCGACGCGCCACCTCGTCGAACTCGGTGCCGAAGTGCTGAAGATCGAAGGCCCCGCCGACCAGGGCCAGGACGACGGCACGCGTCAGATGGGCCTGACCGCCGCCGACCGGCACGCCGGCGAGCCGGCGCTGACCTTTCGCGAGCTGAATCGGGGCAAGCGCCTGATGCGGCTCGACTTGCGCGACCCGCCCGGCGTGGCCGCGCTGCTCGACCTGGCGCGCGCCAGCGATGTGCTGATCGAGGGTTTCCGCCCCGGCGTGATGGACAAGCTCGGACTCGGCTGGGACCTGCTGCATGCCGCCAACCCGAAGCTGGTGGTGTGTGCGATCACCGGTTATGGCCAGCGCGGCGCCTGGGCCCACCGCGCCGGGCATGACATCAACTACATCGCGATGGCCGGCGTGCTCGAGCAGATCGCCACCGACGATGGCGAACTCGCGTTGCCCAATTTCCAGATCGGCGACCTGATGGGCGGCACGCAGGCCGCGGTGTCGGGCGTGCTCGCCGGCTTGCTCGGCGCGCAGCGCACCGGGCGCGGGCGCTTCATCGACATCTCGATGGCCCATGAGGTGCTGCGCCATCATGTCCTGGCTCGATTCACGTTGCAGGCCACCGGAACCACCCCCGCCCCGGGCCGGTCACTGCTGTCGGGTGGCGCGCCCTGTTACGGGGTTTACCGCTGCAGCGACGGGCGGCATCTGGCGGTCGGTGCGCTCGAGCTCAAGTTCTGGCAGGCGCTGTGTGGGGCGGTCGGGCGGGCCGAGTGGGCCGATCGGCACTGGTCACTCGGTCTGGCGGTCGGCGGGGAAGGCTCGATGGCGCTGCGAGCCGAAGTGGCGGCGGTATTTGCGGCCGAGCCGATGGCGCACTGGGTGGCGCGCTTCGAAGCGGTGGACGCCTGCGTCACCCCGGTGCTGCGGCTCGACGAAACCCTTGCGCACCCGGTCTTTTTCCACGACATGAGAGTCAACCTCCCGGCTGCGGGCCCCGTTGTGACCTCGAGCAGTCAGCTCATGGTTCAACAATCCCTTCAGGAGCACCCATCATGAAGAAACTCATCGCTGTTCTGATCGCTTCCGCGTTCTCGATGGGCGCATTCGCCCAATCGTCGGCTCCGGCCGCTACCGCGCCGATGGCCAAGGCCGACGCGAAGAAGGGCACCCCGGCCAAGAAGGTCGTTGCGAAGAAGCAGATTGCCAAGAAGAAGGTGGCTGCGAAGCCGGCTGCCTGATCGAGCTGAAACTTGACGATCGAGCCCGGTCAACGCCGGGCTCGTTTCCCGGAGACCCGGCCTCGGCCGGGTTTCGCCATTTCCGCAGGCCATCGGCGGACGTGACGATCAGGCCCTCAGCCGACTGTTTTCAGACGCGGCGAACGGCCGGCTGCTCTCGATACGGCGCCATTTGCGTTGCTCCCAGGTCTGCGGGCCCTGCACCGGCCAGCGCTCGATCAGCGCCGCGAGTTCGGAGCGCGGCACGCGCGTGAAGACCGGCTGCCTGAGGCCGGGGAACCAGCGGCCGCGCCGCAGCCGCAGCGGCAGCGGCGCCCTGGCCTCGTTGACCCAGTAGACGCACGAGCGCTCGGCCCAGAAGGTCTGGCGCTCGAAGTTGACGCGCCCGGCGAAGCCGCTGTCGGCCGGAAAGAGCAGGCACGAGTCGCCGATCTCGACCAGCGCCTGCACCAAGTCACCCGGTGACTCGCCCGAGCCGCGGTGCACCAGCACCACGCGCTCGATGTCCGGCGCATGCAGCCTATCCATCTCGACTTCGTTGCGATAGACCACGATGTCCTGCCCATGCCAGGCAGTGCGCCACGAAGATTTCATCGATCAGTTCTCCTGCAAGCTCGATTCCGGCGCTCACCCTAACGCCTGCGGGCGTGAGTGCCTGTCAGCAGACGCATCAAGGTGCAAGCAGTTGTTGGTCAGCGGAGCCTCCGCAGCTGCGGCTGCCGCGTCGCGCGCCGTCAAACGCGGTCGATCCACACGGCGCCGTGTGGTCAAGCAGGCAGGTTGCGGATATCGACCGCTTCGATGGCGTCGCTGGGCGTGAAGCCCAGGACCTTGCCGTAGAAATCAAGTTCGGCTTCGAGCACGCGCCGGATCGTCGCCGCGCGCCGGAAGCCATGTTGCTCGCCCTCGAACAGCAGGTAGGCGACCGGCAGGCCCTTCGCAAGCACCGCGTCGAACATCGCCTGCGCCTGCGCCGGCGGTACCGCCTTGTCCTCCGCGCCCTGGAACAGGATCATCGGCCGGGCCAGCCGTTCGGTATGGTGGACCGGCGAACGCGCGTGGTACAGCGCCTTCGCGGCCGGATACGGACCGATCAGCCGTTCAGGGTAGCGTGACTCGAACTTGTGCGTGTCGAGCACCAGCGCTTCGAGGTCGCCGATGCCGTAATGGCTGGCGCCGGCCCTGAAGAAGTCGCGAAAGGTCAGTGCACTCAGCACCGTGAAGCCGCCCGCGCTCGCGCCGCGGATCACGACGCGTCCGGCATCGACGTCGCCGCGCACGGCCAGGTAGCGTGCCGCGTTGATCGAGTCGTCGACATCCACCACGCCCCAAAGCCCCTCGAGCCGCTCGCGGTAGGCACGGCCGTAGCCGGTGCTGCCGCCGTAGTTCACATCGACGACTGCGAAGCCGCGGCTGGTCCAGTACTGGAACGCCCATTTGAATGCGGCATCGGTCGCGCTGGTGGGCCCGCCGTGGCTGATCACGATCAGCGGCGCGCGCTCGTCTTCCGGGCCACGGAATGCCGGGTTCGTCGGCGGATAGAAGAATGCGTGGGCCTGCAAGCCGCCTTCGGTCGGGTAACTGATCGCCCGTGCGACGGACACGTACTCGGGGTCGAGCACGCCCCGGCTGGACTCGCGCAACGTGCGCCACTCGCGCGTGCGCAGGTCGAGCCGCACGACGGCTTCCGGCGCGGTCTCGCTCGCGCCGATGAACACCGCGAAGTCGGCGCCGACCTGCAGTTCCTTGATCGCACAGAACGGCGTTTCGATCGGCTCGAAGACACCGGTATCGGCGTCGAGCAACGCCAGGCGCGAGCCGCCGGCATCCAGGCAAGTGCAGACGATGCGGCCGCGCGCATCGAAGCCGTAGGTCGACATCGCGAATGCCCATTGCGGCACGCCGAATTCGGCCGCCATCGGGTGCAGTGCCTGGACCTGCGTGCCACGCAGGCGATACAGGTTCCACCAGCCACTCCGGTCGGAGACGAAATGCAGTTCACCCTGCGGCGACCAGCTCGGCTGGAAGATCGATTCGGCCGTGCCGCCGGCCACCTTGATCGGCGTGCCGAGCGCGCCGCTCTGCAGCACATCGGCGAGCCACAGCTCGGTGCCGTCCCAGGGCATGTTCGGGTGGTCCCAACTCAGCCACGCGAGCTGGCAGCCGTCGGGGCTCAGGCGCGGTGTCGAGAAGAAGTCGTGGCCCTCCGCCAGCACCTGCGCCG
>JANMAW010000117.1:0-1708 GCA_031360005.1 Rhizobacter sp. | reverse complement strand
CCCCCCCCCCCCGGCACGGCCCCCCCTCCATGACACCGGCGTGCCGGCCCGCTCGAGTCATCAGGTCGCGAGCGTGCGGCACGAGGTGCGGGGCGATGCCCGAAAGCCCGACCGCATGCCGTGCCGGCTCACCGGTCTACTTCCCGGTGACAGCCGGCGTCAATGACACGATGTTGACCATGCCGTTCCGAAGCCGGGCAACGACCGTCACTGGTTCGGGCGCTCGCCCACCAGCGCGACGGTCAGTTCGTCTCGCTGTCCATCGTAGAAGCGGTCGAGAGCATCCGCAAAGCAAGCATCAGTCGACGCGAGCTCAAACAAGCTCAGGCAGCTACGGAACTTGAGATCGTCCGGCGAGCCGAAGATCTCGTGGGCGGTCTTCGACTTGACATCGAGCACCAGCAGCACGCACTCCTTCAAGCGCGGGCGGAGAACCGGATGCGCCCAGTACGCCTGTGCCTTTGCAAGGCCGTCGAGCCCGTAGAACTTCGCCGTCGCGCTGCGCCTGAGCGCCTTCAGCTGCGGGAACACGAACTGGCTGCGCTTTCGAGTTGAGCCAAGCTCTTCGAGCACCTGCTCGTACACCGGCGCCCACACCCATCCAGGAATCTTCCGAGATCATTCATGGGAATGTCAGGCCGCGAGGCGGTGCTCGTAGAACGGCCGCGCACGATCGTCCAGGATGGCGTACTGCGCCGCGATGTTCCTCGGGTCCGGATTGAGCCACGCATCGATGTTCTCGGGCCGGATCGTGCGTATTTCAGCGATCGTGGACGCCCATTTCAGTCTGATCGTGGACGGTGAAACTGCGTCGTCGAGGGCCCGCCGGGGAGGCGCGCAAGCACGAGTGGTTAATGTAGCCCAACCGTCCACGATCAGCCTGAAACGCTTTCCAGCGAGGACCGTGTTGGGGCCGGTTTTGGGCTTGAGTTGATCCTTATGGATTCAGGCCCCTGCCAGGCCGCCGGAGGCGCCCCGAGAGGGCGTGTACTCATGTCCGGTCTTGCCGGTCGCGGTGGCGCGCGGGATGCGATTCACAGGTCCGCCGCGCTGTCACCATCGCGCATCGACTTCGTGCCCTTGAGCTCGATCTTGTGGCTGCTGTGCACGACCCGGTCGAGGATCGCGTCGGCCAGCGTCGGGTCGTTGAGATAGGTGTGCCAGGCCTTGACCGGCAACTGGCTGGCGCAGGCCACGGGCGCGGACTTGCTGTGGCGCTGCTCGGACACCCGGCAACTGCCGGTGCAGACGCTGTTCGAAGACGGTTCGTACCTCAGCGTCATCAGTCCCGCCGGCGTCAGTCGAGCCCAGGCACGCGAGCAAGCCATTCCCGTGCGCGTGATCGAGTACGCGATGCCGGGTGATGGCGATGCCCAACCGCGCTACCGTTTGCTCACCACGCTGTTGGACGCCAACGTGGCGCCGGCGATGGAGTTGGCCGCGCTGTACCACCAGCGCTGGGAGATCGAGGCTGTCTTCGATGAGATCAAGACCCGCCTGCGTCAGAGCAGGCGTGTGCTGCGCAGCAAGACGCCGGAGTTGGTGCGCCAGGAGTTCTATGGCTGGGTCCTGGCGCACTACGCGGTGCGCTGGCTGTTGCACCAAGGCGCCATCCGACACCGGCTGCCTCACGCGGAGTTGTCCTTCAAGGGACATGTCGAACTGCTGCGACGCACCCAGCCCCGCTCCGGGGCCTTTCCCCCCAGAG
>JANMAW010000116.1:0-5313 GCA_031360005.1 Rhizobacter sp. | reverse complement strand
GAGTTGCACGCGCGCCGAGAACACTCCGTCGTGGAACAGGCTCAGGAACTCATGGCTCGATTCGAGGTGGCGGGCGTACGGCTCCGGCATGTTGGACAGGAAATAGAGCGCGTGCCCGGCCCGGTGCAGGCGCCGCAGCAGCGCGACCGCGCCTGGCACCGGCAGCAGCTCCTGCGGCACGCCGTCGATCACGTTGCGGGTCTCCTCCACGGTCAGCCCGGTGCGGCGGGCGATGGCTTCGACGAGTGCTCCGGGCTCGACGGTGCCGCGGTCGAACGCGGCCCAGTCGCCGCCATAACCCTGGAAGAACTCGGCCGCCAACGCATGCGCCGCCTCTGGCGTCGGCGCACGATCGGGCAGCAGCCGCGCGAGGAAGGCATGCGGCTGCCACTCGAACAGCACGCCGCCGAAGTCGAAGACGATGTTCATGCGCGCGGCGGCGGCGTCAGCAGCGTGTCGAGCAGCCGCGCCACATGCATCGCCTGGCGCTGCGCGCCATCGGCGATCTGGTGGCGGCAGCTCGTGCCGTCGGCGACGACGATCGCGTCGGGCGCGCGGCGCAACGCCGGCAGCAGGCTGGCCTCGGCCATCTGCATCGACACCGCATAGTGTCGCGCTTCGTAGCCGAAGCTTCCGGCCATGCCGCAGCACGAGCTGTCGATCAGCTCGGGCTGCGCGCCGGGGATGAGCCGCAACACCTCCAGAATCGGGTTCACCGCGCCGAACGCCTTCTGGTGACAGTGCCCGTGCAGCAGGATCGGTACGTCGACCGCCTTCAGGTCGATTGCGAAGCGCCCGGCGCGTGCCTCGCGGGCGACGAACTCCTCGAACATCAGCGCCTGTTTTGCGACGATCTCGGCCGAGTCGCCCAGCCCCATCACCAGCGCTTCGTCGCGCAGCGTCAGCAGGCATGACGGCTCGAGCCCGACGATGGCCACGCCTGCGCGTGCCAGTGGCAACAGCGCGTCGATCAGCGCGCTCATCCGGGCCTTGGCTTGCGAGACCATGCCGCTGGCCAGGTAGGTGCGGCCGCAGCAGAAGTGGCCGCCGCGAGCGATCGGCGTGTGCAGGGTGTAGCCCGCTGCCTTGAGCACGCGGGCGGCGGCGAGCGCGTTTTCGGTTTCGAAGCTGCCGTTGAAGGTGTCGACGAACAGCACCGCGGTCTTCGCACCGGCCGCTGCGGCGGCGACCGTCTCGTCGAGGCTGTTGAACATCGACGCGTCATGCGATCGCCAGAAGGTGTCGGAGCGCCAGCGCGGCAAGGATCGGCGAGCCGACAGCCCGAGCAGCTTTTCGCTCAGCCACGCCGCCCCCGGCAACGCGTCGCGCAGATTCATCAGCCACGGCACGCGGCTCGCCAGCGCCGCATAGTCGGGCAGGTTGGCGACCAGCCTGTCTTGCAGCGTGTGACCATGGCGCGCCTTGTAGTGCGAGAGGAACTCGATCTTCATCCGCGCCATGTCGACGCCGGTCGGGCATTCGCGCTTGCAGCCCTTGCAACTGACGCACAGGTCCATCGTTTCGAACATCGCTTCGCTCGTGAACGCGTCGGCGCCGAGCTGGCCGGAGAGCGCCAGCCGCAGCGTGTTGGCGCGGCCGCGCGTCAGATGCTGCTCGTCACGCGTCACCCGGTAGCTCGGGCACATCGTGCCGGCGTCGAACTTGCGGCAATGGCCGTTGTTGTTGCACATCTCGACGGCCTTGGCGAAGCCTGCGGTCGTGTCGCCGCCGCTGCCCGGTGGCGTCGTCTGTTCGGTCACCGGGTCGTTCTGCACGTTCCACGCCGACCAGTCGAGCACCGGCTTCAGCGCGATCGTGCGGTAGGGGAGCGGCGCGCCCGGCGGCGCGAAGCGGAACAGTGCGCCGTCGTCCATCTTCGGCGGGTCGATGATCTTGCCCGGGTTGAAGAGGCCGATCGGGTCGAGTTCGTTCTTGATCGCGCGGAAGGCTTCGTTGATCGCGGGACCGAACTGCCATTCGATCCATTCGCCCCGGCACAGCCCGTCGCCGTGTTCGCCGCTGTAGGCACCCTTGTACTTGCGCACCAGCGCGGCCGCTTCGTCGGCGATCGAGCGCATCTTCGCGACACCGCCGCCCGCGCCGCCTTGCCGCATGTCGAGGATCGGCCGCACGTGCAGGGTGCCGACCGACGCGTGGGCGTACCAGGTTCCGCGCGTGCCGTGGCGCGCGAACACCTCGGTCAACGCATCGGTGTATTCGGCCAGGTGCTCGAGCGGCACCGCGCAATCCTCGATGAAGCTGACAGGCTTGCCGTCGCCCTTCAGGCTCATCATGATGTTGAGGCCGGCCTTGCGCACCTCCCAGAGGTTCTTCTGCGGCGTGTCGTCAGGCATCTCGACGACGCTGCCTGGCAGACCCAGATCGCCCATCAGCGCGACCAGATCCCGCAGTTTCGGCAACAGCCCTGCCTTGTCGGTGCCCGAAAACTCCACCAGCAGGATCGCCGCCGGCTTGCCGATCAGCGCGCTCTCGACGGTCGAACGGAACGCCGGGTTCGCCAGGCTCAGCTCGATCATCGTGCGGTCGACCAGTTCGACCGCCGTGGGGCCGAGCTTCACGAGGTGCTGCGCCGCGTCCATCGCCGCGTGGAAGCTCGGAAAGTTCACGACCCCCAGCACCTTGGCGCGCGGCAATTCGGCGAGCTGCAGCGTCAGCGTTCGCGTGTACGCCAGTGTGCCTTCGGCGCCGACCAGCAGGTGCGCCAGGTTGACGTGGCCGTCAGCGGTGTAGGGCCGCTCGCTCTGGTTGTCGAAGATGTCGAGGTTGTAGCCGGCGACGCGACGCATCACCTTCGGCCAGCGGGTTTCGATCTCGCCACGGTGCCGCGTCGCCAGACCGTGAACGAAAGACGCGATCGCCGCGGCGCGCGTCCCGAGAGTGGCCACCGGCCCGAAGTCGAGCAACGATCCGTCGGACAACCAGGCGCTCGCGCCGAGCACGTTGTGCACCATGTTGCCGTACGCGATCGAGCGCGAGCCGCACGAGTTGTTGCCGGCCATGCCACCCAGCGTGGCCTGGGCACTGGTCGACACGTCGACCGGAAACCACAGGCCGTGGGTCTTGAGTTGCGCATTCAGGTGGTCGAGCACGAGGCCCGGCTCGACCGTCGCGGTGCGCGCGCCAACATCGACCTCGAGCACGCGCCTGAAATGCTTGCTGTTGTCGATGACGAGCGCGGCACCCGTCGTCTGCCCGCACTGGCTGGTGCCGCCGCCACGCGCCAGCACCGGCACCTTCAGGTCGCGCGCAATGTCGATCGCGGTCGCGATGTCGCGCTCGTTCTTCGGCACCAGCACGCCGACCGGCATGATCTGGTAGATCGAGGCGTCGGTGGCGTAGCGGCCGCGCGTTCCGCCGTCGAACCGCACTTCGCCCTCGGTCTCGCTGCGCAGGCGCCGTGCCAGCGCTTCGGCCACCTCGTTCGAAGGCCCTTGTATGCCGGGCGCTGCCAAGTGCCGCGAGGCTTCGATCAGCATGGTGGTCGCGTCAAGGCCGTGCCGTCTGCGGATGGATCTGGCCGTCACGCAGCTGGTCGAGCACGCTGTCGCGCTTGTTCAGCAGGTGCGTGACCAGCACGCTGCGAAGTGCGGCAGCGTCGTGGGCTTCGAGGGCCGCGAGCATGAGCTCGTGTTCGGCAACCGCGCGCTTCCATTTGGCATCGTTCTCGTTGGTGCGAAAGCGCAGCGACTGAACGCGTGCATTGATGGACCGGTAGGTGCTCGTGAGCACCGGGTTGCGGGCCGCCTCGCTGATCGCGGCATGGATACGCGCATTGAGCCGGTAGTAGCCGGACAGATCACGACGCGAAAAACTCGCGAGCATTTCGTAGTGCAGCGCGCGCAATTCGGCGAGCTCGGCATCGGTGATGCGCTGCGCCGCAAGCTCGCCGCACATGCCTTCAAGCATGCCGAGCAACTCGAAAGTGTTGAGCACGTCGGCCTCGGTAAGCTTGACGGCGACCGCGCCGCGGTTCGGCAGCAGGTCAACGAGGCCTTCGGCCGCCAGCAGCTTGATCGCCTCGCGCAGCGGCGTGCGAGAGACGCGCAGCTGCTCGGCCAACTCGCGCTCGTTCAACTTGGCGCCCGGCGCGATCCGGCCTTCGACCAGCATCGTGCGCAGCCTCGACGCGACCTGATCGTGCAGCGCAAGCCTTGAGATTTCGATCACTTCTGCCATGTTTTTCCTCGGGTCATTGCATTTTGCATGCAATCTTTACCGTTAACAATCCGGGAAAAGCAGGGAATCGATCGACAGCATGATGTAGTTGAATGCAAAATGAGCGATCAAAAGGTGACCCATGCTCCAGCTCGACTTCCATCCCACAGGCCGCCACTTCCTGCAGATTCCGGGGCCAAGCCCGGTTCCCGATCGCATTCTTCGCGCGATGAGCCTGCCGACGATCGATCATCGCGGGCCCGAGTTCGGAGCGCTCGGGCGCCGCGTGCTCGCGGGCATCCGGCAGATCTTCAAGACCCGCCACCCGGTGATCATCTACCCCGCTTCCGGCACCGGCGCCTGGGAGGCCGCCTTGGTCAACACGCTCAGCCAGGGCGACCACGTGCTGATGTACGAGACCGGGCACTTCGCTTCGTTGTGGGTGAAGATGGCGACGCGCCTGGGGCTGTCGACCGAGTTCCTCGCCTGGGCCGGCGTCGACGAGCATCTGCCGCACGCGCCGAGCTGGCGCCGTGGGGTGCAGGCCGACCTGATCGAGGCGCGGCTGCGCCGCGACAGCGAGCACCGCATCAAGGCGGTGTGCGTGGTCCACAACGAGACCTCGACCGGCGTCACCTCCGACATCCACGCTGTGCGCAAGGCGATCGATGCAGCACGCCACCCGGCCCTGTTGATGGTCGACACGATCTCGGGGCTGGCGAGCGCCGACTACCGGCACGACGAATGGGGAGTGGACGTGACCGTCAGCGGCTCGCAGAAGGGTCTGATGCTGCCGCCGGGCATCAGCTTCAATGCGATCTCGCCGCGCGCGCTCGAAGCCAGCAGATCGGCAAGGTTGCCGCGTTCGTTCTGGGCCTGGGAAGAGATCGTCGAACTGAATCAGGACGGCTACTGGCCCTACACGCCGAACACGAATCTGCTCTACGGCCTTTCGGAAGCGCTTGAGATGATCCAGGCCGAAGGGCTGGAGCAGGTGTTCGCGCGCCACCGGCGCTGGGGTGCCGGCGTGCGGGCGGCCGTCGGCGCGTGGGGCTTGCCCGTGCAGTGCGCCGACCCGGCCGTCTATTCCCCGGTGCTGACCGGCGTGATCACGCCCGCCGGCGTGGATGCCGACGC
>JANMAW010000111.1:0-9776 GCA_031360005.1 Rhizobacter sp. | reverse complement strand
CGAGGCCGACCCCGCGGTGCGGCGCTTCCTGCAGCAGCGCCGCGAGGCGCTTGCGGCACGCTGAGCCGCGGCCGGAGGGGCGTTGCGGCGCGGGGGGTAGATGCGTCCAGATGCTTTCAGCAGGCGCGAAACGTGCGCCTCGGGCGGTTGCCCGGCGCGGCGTCGAGGCCTGCACCGCCAGTCAATGACGCTTGCCTGCGGCTGCTTCGAGCCCCTTCACCCGCGCTGAGCTCGGCGCCTCCAATGGCTACGGCCGCTCCAGCTCGCGCAGCTTGCGGTAGAGCGTGTTGCGACTGATGCCCAGGCGACGTGCTGCCTCGGACATGTTGCCGTCGCAGGTGCGCAGGGCTTGCTGGATGCAACGATCGGCCTGCAGGCGCAGGTCGGTGTCGGTGTCCTCGACCGCGCGCCGCTCCGGCCGGCCGATCAACTCCTCTGCCACATCGTCGGGCAGGTGGGACCACTCGACCACGATCTCGTCGTCGTCCACCAGCGCGCAGGCAGTACGAAGCACATTGGACATCTGGCGCAGGTTGCCCGGCCATCGATATTTCGCAAACGCGGCCGCGACATCGGGCGCGAGTTGCATCTTGCGCCCGGGCGTGATGTCGCGCAGCATGGCGGCGGCGAGTGCGCTCAGGTCGCTGCGTTCTCGAAGCGGTGGCAGTTGCAGCGTCAGCCCATTGACGCGGTAGTACAGGTCCTCGCGGAAGCGCCCTGCGTCGACCTCCGCCCGCAGCCGGCGGTGCGTTGCGCAAACGAGCTGGAAATCCACCGGCACCGGCTTGCCGCCGCCCAGCGGAACGACTTGCCGCTCCTGGAGAACTCGCAGCAGCCGCGCCTGCATCGCGAGCGGCATGTCGCCAATCTCGTCGAGGAACAGCGTGCCGCCGTGCGCCTCGCGGATGCGCCCCGGCGCGCCATCGCGGCCGGCACCGGTGAACGCACCTGGACGGTAGCCGAACAGTTCGGCTTCGATCAGCGTCTCTGGAAGCGCCGCGCAGTTGACGGCAACGAAAGGCCCGGTGCGTCGCGGACCGCTGCCGTGGCAGGCACGCGCGAACAGTTCCTTGCCCACGCCGGACTCGCCTTGCAACAGCAGCGCGATGGGTTTGTCGATCACCCGGCGGGCACGTCCAATGACGGCCTGCATCGCGCAGTCGCCGGTGTCCAGTGCGGCCAGCGCGTCGGCCGTTGCTGGCTTGGATCCGGTGGCCATTGCCGTCGAGCCGGTCGTGGTGACGACGGCACCGCCCATGTCGACGCGGACCCAAAGCACACTGCCGTCGTCCCGGCGCAGCGGGCGCGGCACGCGTCCAGACCCGCCACTTCTGCACAGCAACGACTTCAGTTCGACCGAAAGGGCCCGTTCGACCGTGATGACGCCGATGGCGGAGTGTGGCAGGCCAAGCAAGCCGAGCGCAGCGGCGTTGGCGCCGATGATCCGACCGTCCTCGGACAGGGCCAGCAGACCTTCGGTCACGGTGCCGATACCCTCAGGCCGCGCATGCAGGCGCAGCTGGAGCCCGCCGCCGTGGCGCGCTTCGAACAGCTGGTGCTCGATCATGCTTGCCGCCGTGCGAACCAGTCCCAGGGTGTGCCGGTGGTAGCCG
This sequence comes from Rhizobacter sp., assembly GCA_031360005.1. Lineage (GTDB taxonomy): Bacteria > Pseudomonadota > Gammaproteobacteria > Burkholderiales > Burkholderiaceae_C > LMDS01. The sequence goes on along the minus strand of JANMAW010000111.1, from coordinate 8,163 downwards.
CGGTGATCGCCCGAGATGTCCAGCACACCGAGCAGTTGCCCCGTCGGGTCAGCGATCGGCGCGGCTGCACAGGTCAGGAACGCATTGCGCTCGAGGTAATGCTCTGCGCCGTGCACGATGACCGCGGTGCCGTCGGCGAGCGCGGTGCCGATCGCATTGGTGCCTCGCCATTGCTCGTGCCAGATCGCTCCCGGCCGCAACGCGACGCGTGCGGCCTTTTCCGAGAAGCAGGTGTCACCCATCGCGTACAGGAGCATGCCTTGCGGATCCGCGAGGATGACCATGCTGTCGGTGTCGCGGATCTGTCCGCAAAGGAACTCCATCACCGGGCGCGCATTCGCAACAACGACGCGGCGGAGTTCCAGCGCACGCGTCAGTTGCGCGCCCGACGCATGCGGCGCGCCCGGCGTACGAGCATCTGGCGTCAGACCGAACTCGCGACTACGCTGCCAGCTCGCATACAGCCCCGGGTCGAGCAGCCCGCTGGTCAATTCGCCTGCTTCCAGCAGTTGCCGGCGCGCTTCGCGCAGTCGCGCTGGGGGCGTGCGGGTGGCGAGGACCGTCGCAGTCATGCCGTTGTCTCCTCTTGTCCGGCCGTGTTCAGGCTCTGCGGGATCGGGGCTGTTCACGCTAACGTGACCGCACCACGTTAGCAGCACAAGACCGCTGAACAGCGGTTCAGCGCAATCTCGGCGCTGCGTCGTCCTGATTCGGGACAGTGGTGTGTCGCGATGCGCGAACGGGACAGTATCGCCGGCCGGACTGAGCGCTTCTTGCGCGAGATCAGCCCATTGTCAGCTGAAACGGGCCTGGCACGCGCTGTGCGATGGGATCTGCGCGAATCCACGCAGCAGCCGATTCGCGCGGCTCACCCGACCGACACCCCCAACGGAGACAAACATGCTCTACGCCAGCCCCCACACCAACGGCGTTACGGTCGCCTGCGAGCCCCCGTACGACACGGTCGTCAAAGGTCGCTCCATGGCGGCGGCCCGCTCGGCGCCGGCGGCACCTTCGGATCAACGCAGGACAAGCTTTGTCTGTGCGCTCTCGCCCAGACAACGCTAGCCATTCGGCGCAGCGCGCCGATTCAAATCATGCCGATCGGGCCAGGTCCGATCGTTCATCCAAGGCCACATCGCCCGCGAAGCGGGACGCCCAGGATCGCGCAATAGCCGGATTGCGCGGTCACCCTTCCACCTCATCCGGCCGGAGACAAGAGACCATGATTTACGCCAACCCCCATGCCCCGGGCGCCAAGCTCCACTTCAGGCCCACCTACGACAACTTCATCGGCGGCAAGTTCGTGCCACCCGTGAAGGGGCAGTACTTCGACGTCATCACGCCGATCACTGGCAAGCCGTTCACCAAGGCGGCGCGCTCGGGCGCGGAGGACATCGAACTCGCGCTCGACGCGGCCCATGCCGCCGCTGACAACTGGGGCCGCACCGCGGCTGCCGATCGCGCCAATGTCCTGCTGAAAATTGCCGACCGCATGGAGCAGAACCTCGAGCTGCTCGCCTACGCCGAGACGGTGGACAACGGCAAGCCGATCCGCGAGACGCTGAACGCCGACATTCCCCTCGCCATCGACCACTTCCGCTACTTTGCCGGCTGCCTGCGGGCGCAGGAAGGCACACTGAGCCAGATCGACGAGAACACCGTCGCCTACCATTTTCATGAGCCGCTGGGCGTGGTGGGGCTGATCGTCCCCTGGAACTTCCCGATCCTGATGGCGGCCTGGAAATTGGCTCCAGCCATCGCCGCGGGCAATTGCGTGGTGCTCAAGCCCGCTGAATCCACGCCGGTCAGCATCATGGTGATGGCCGAGCTGATTGCCGACCTGCTGCCACCGGGTGTGCTCAACATCGTCAACGGCTACGGCCGCGAAGCTGGCATGCCGCTGGCCAGCAGCAAGCGCATCGGCAAGATCGCGTTCACAGGCTCCACGGTCACCGGGCGCGTCATCGCACAAGCCGCCGCGAGCAACCTGATTCCCGCAACGCTGGAGCTGGGCGGCAAGAGCCCCAACGTCTTCTTCGAAGACATCGCTGATGCGGACGATGACTTCTTCGACAAGGCCATCGAAGGCCTGGTGCTGTTCGCATTCAACCAGGGCGAAGTCTGCACCTGCCCGTCGCGGGCCCTGATCCAGGAGTCGGTCTACGACAAGTTCATGCCGCGTGCACTGGAGCGCATCAAGGCCATCAAGCAGGGCAACCCGCTCGACACCGAAACGATGATGGGCGCCCAGGCGTCTGCGATGCAGATGGACAAGATCATGAGCTACCTCGAAGTCGGCAAGCAGGAGGGCGCCAAGGTCCTGATCGGCGGCGGCCGGGCCGAGCTGGGCGGCGATCTGGCGGGCGGCTACTACATCCAGCCCACGCTGTTCAAGGGCCACAACAAGATGCGGATCTTCCAGGAAGAGATCTTCGGCCCCGTGCTCGCGGTCACGACGTTCAAGAACGAAGCCGAAGCGCTGCAGATCGCCAACGACACGCCCTACGGCCTGGGCGCCGGGGTATGGACGCGCGACGCCAGCACCGCCTATCGGATGGGCCGTGCCATCAAGGCAGGCAGGGTCTGGACAAACTGCTACCACGCCTACCCGGCGCATGCCACGTTCGGCGGCTACAAGGAGTCAGGCATCGGCCGAGAGACGCACAAGATGATGCTCGACCACTACCAGCAGACCAAGAACCTGCTCGTCAGCTATTCGCCGAAGAAGCTCGGGTTCTTCTGAGGCCTGGCGCAATCCAAGGCTCGTCGTCCTCGAAGCCGGTCGAGGCAGGCGGACCGTCGAAGCAACGAGCTTCATCACTCCATGGAGAAGACAAAATGGTTCAAAGACGTGCTGGCTTCTTGTTCTGGGTCGCCGCGACTTCGCTGGTCGGCGGCGCGCTGGGTAACCCCGCCCACGCGGACGACGGCGTGGGCAAGGCGGACGATCCGAATGCCTGGCCGATGTACAGCCGGGGCTACGACAACACGCGCTATTCGCCGCTGAAGCGGATCAACACGGGCAACGTCGCCAAGCTGAAGCTCGCGTATTCGTTCCAGCTTGGTTCGCTGCGTTCCAACGAGTCCTCGCCGATCGTGATCGGCGACACGATGTACGTCAGCACCTCCTGGGGGCCGAAGTATGTCTACGCGCTTGACGCCAGGACCGGTGCGCGCAAGTGGACCTACGAGCCGGAGATTCCCGATGACACGCTCCAGTACGCCTGCTGCGATGTGAACAGCCGCGGTGTGACCTATGCCGACGGGAAGATCTTCGTCGGCCGCCTCGACGGCAAGCTGTCCGCGGTGGACGCCGCGACTGGCAAGGAAGTGTGGACGACGACTGTCGTCGACTACAAGCAGGGTTCGGTGATCACGTCGCCGCCGCTGGTGGTCAAGAACATGGTGATCACCGGTTTCGGAGGCGGCGAATACGGCGCACGCGGCAGCCTGCAGGCCTATGACGTCAACACCGGCAAGGAAGTCTGGAAGACCTGGACCGTGCCAGGCCCCGGCGAAGCCAACAACGACACCTGGAAGGGCGATAGCTGGCAGCATGGCGGCGCCGTGCTCTGGCTGACCGGCTCGTATGACCCGAAGACCAACACCGTCCTGTGGGGCACCTCCAACCCGGGTCCGTGGAATTCAGCCGTGCGCAGCACCGGAGACGGCAACTACGGCAAGCTGACCAATCTCTACTCCGCGAGCACGGTCGCGTTCGACGCCGACACCGGCAAGATCAAGTGGTGGGTGCAGGCCACGCCCGCAGATGCGTGGGACTATGACGGTGTCAACGAGCTGGTGCTGGCCGACCTGACGATCGCCGGCAAGAAGACCCCCGTGTACATGAAGGCCGACCGCAACGGCTTTTTCTACGTGGTCAACCGCGAGACCGGCAAGATCGTCTCGGCGGAAAAGTACGTGCCGACGACCTGGGCGTCGAAGATCGATGTGGCCACCGGCAAGCCGGCTGAAGACCCCGACAAGCGCCCCGGCCCCAACCATCCGATCAAGGGTGCGTGCCCGAACCTGATCGGCGGCAAGAACTGGCAGCCAATGTCGTTCAATCCGAATACCGGCCTCGTCTACATCCCGAGCAACAACCTCTGCATGGACTGGTCGGTTTCCGAAGTCAACTACAAGAAGGGCGTGTTCTTCCTGGGCGGCGATTTCCCGCCCCAGCCCGGCCCCGGCGGCTACATGGGCGAACTGATGGCCTGGGATCCGGTCGCGCAGAAGAAGGTCTGGGGCGTGAAGACGGATCTGCCGTTCAACGGCGGCACCCTGACGACGGCTGGCGGCCTGACGTTCTGGGGCGATCTGCACGGCGAGTTCCACGCCTACGACGCCAAGAACGGCACGGAGTTGTGGAAGATCCAGCTGGGCTCGGGAATCGGCGCAGGCCCGATCACCTACTCGGTGGATGGCAAGCAGTACGTGGCGATCGTCGTCGGGCGCACGGCGTCGATCCCGGCCTTCCTCGGCAACGTCGGCGTGAAGATGACCGAAGCAACGCCTGAAGGCGGCGCCCTCTTCGTCTTCTCGGAGTGAAAGATGCGAGTCGTCAAATATCTCGGCTTGGCAGCGGCCCTCGTTGGCGGGGCTACTGCCGGACAAGCTGCGGTCCAGCCGCTGCGGCTGTGTGCCGACCCCGCCAACCTGCCGTTCAGCAGCAACGCGCCGGACGCCGTCGACAGCGGCGCGCCTGGCTTGTACGTCGAAATCGGGCAGGCGGTGGCCGAAGCGCTGGGCCGCCCGATGGAAACCGTCTGGTCGCTCAGTTACTTCGGCAAGCGCAACATCCGCACCACGCTTCTGGCGGGCCGGTGCGACCTCGCGGTCGGACTCCCGGCAGTTTCGGATTTCATGGGTCCGCGCGTCGTCTTCACGCGCCCGATCCTGAAACTGGGTTACGCGCTGGTCGTGCCGAAGGGCCGCGCCGCTACCGGCATCGACGACCTGAAAGGCAAGCGGGTGGCGGTCCAGTTCGCCTCGCCGCCGCAAAGCATGCTTGCCATGAGGAGCGACATCACATCCGTCACGACCATGGATCCCGAGGATGCCATGCGCCGCCTCGCCGCCGGCGCGGTGGATGCGGCGTTCATCTGGGGCCCGAGCGCCGGTTACATCAACCAGACCGCGCTGCACGACAAGTTCAACGTGATCCCGGTCGACGCGCCGCAGATGCAATGGCGGGCAGCCATCGGCTTCTCCAGCAAGCAGACGGCGCTTCGCGATGAAGTCGATGCCTTGCTCGGACGCCTCGAGCCGCAAATCCGCGACCTCACCGCCAAGTACGCGGTGGCGATGGGTCCGTCGCTCACTCACTCGGAGGCCGCGCCGCCGATCCAGGTCGCCGCCACCGAGGTAGCAGCCACGCCAGCGCAGAGTGCAGCAGAAAAGGGCGACGCCGCCGGGGGCAAGGAAATCTTCAACGGAACCTGCGGGCACTGCCACGGCCCAGACGCCATCGTGGCCGACCGCAAGCTCAACCTGCGCCGGCTCAAGATCAAACACGGCGATCAGATGGCCGAAGTTTTCTTCACCACGGTGACCAACGGACGTCCGGAAAAGGGCATGCCGGCGTGGAAGGACGTGTTCAAGCAACGGGATTTCGTCAACATCCTGGCTTACCTGAACACGGTGCAAGACAAATGATCAATTCACTGCAGCCCGTGGCAGTTGTCCCACAAGCACAAAGGAGTCGAGAATGAAAAGGCTGGCCATTTCAGGCGGTGTACTTGCTGTTTGTCTGGCGTTCAGCGCCACGGCTCCGGCCGCCGACGCCGCCAAGGGCAAGGCCTTGTTCGAGAAGACCTGCGCGAATTGCCACTCGATCGAGGCCGGTATCAACAAGGTCGGCCCGACGTTGTTCGACATCGTCGACCGCCCGGTTGCGTCGGTCCAGGGCTACGACTACTCCAGGACGATGCGCGCGGCCAGCAAAGAGTGGAAGGTCTGGGACGAGAAGCACCTCGATGCCTACCTGACCAATCCGCGTCAGGTGCTGCACGGCGTCAAGATGTTCTTCGCCGTGCCCGATGCCAAGGACCGCGCCGACGTGATCGCCTACCTGAACACGCTCAAGTAGACGCCCAGGACCATTTTTTGACCCAGGTGCTGCGCGGCTGGCTGCGAAGCGCTTTGCCTTCGCGTTGACGGCAACCGTTCGCGGCAAGTGCGTCGAACCAACCGCAGCCGCGGCGGTTCAGGCTCTGTCCACCTGATTTCTGTTGCGCCCCGGTCGCGGGTCCGCCTCGTCCGATGGCCGACGGGCATCGAGCATTCACCACCCACCGGCGCCGACAGGCCCCCGTTCACACCGCCGCGCTGGCGATTCGTCGCACGCCGCGCAATGGCGCCCCACCCCTTAGCATCGGCCCACTCAAGACTCAGGGAGCGAGCGATGTCCGAAGTGCTGCAGGCGCACGGGTTGCGCAAGGCCTACGGCGCGCGCGCGGCGGTCGCCGATGTGTCGCTCGCGGTGCGCGCCGGCGAGGTGCTGGGACTGCTCGGGCCGAACGGCGCAGGCAAGTCGACCACCGTCGGCATGATCAGCGGCCTCACCGCGCCCGATGCCGGCACGGTCACGGTCGGCGGGGCGACGCTGGCACAGGACGAGTTCGCGTTCAAACGTCGCATCGGCCTGGTCCCGCAGGATCTGGCGCTGTTCGAGGATCTGCCGGCGCTCGCCAACATCGAACTGTTCGGCGCGCTCTACGGCCTGCCCAAGGCGCGGCTGAAACGGCGCGCGTCGGAGGTGCTCGAGATGGTCGGACTCGCCGACCGCGGACGCGACAAACCCGCGACGTTCAGCGGCGGCATGAAGCGGCGCCTGAACATCGCGTGCGCGCTGGTCCACGATCCCGACGTGCTGCTGCTCGACGAGCCCACTGCCGGCGTCGACCCGCAAAGCCGCAATGCGATCTTCGACAACCTCGAAGCGCTCAAGCGCGCTGGCAAGGCGCTGGTCTACACCACGCACTACATGGAAGAGGCCGAGCGGCTGGCCGACCGCATCGTGATCATCGACCACGGCAAGGTGGTCGCGAGCGGCACGCTGGCCGAGCTGATGCGTGTTCTGCCGGCGGCGCAGACGCTGCAGATCGACATCGAGGGCAGCATCGATCCGGCGGCACTGCAACGCATCGCCGGCGTCAAGCGGGTTCATCTCGAAGCCGGCCGGCTCACGCTCGGTGTCGATGACCTGGCCGGCAGCACCGCCGAAGTGATGCGCGCGCTGGCCGGAGCCGGCGTCGCGGTGCGACACCTGAGTTCGGGCCGGGCGACCCTCGAAGACGTGTTCCTCGCGCTGACCGGGCGCCAGCTGCGCGATTGATGCGCGACTGATTCGAAAACGATGCGCGATCGAACTGAAGGAATCGAACCATGAACGCTTTCATCGCGCTGGTGCGCAAGGACCTGGTGCTGTACTTCTCGAACCGGCGCTCGGTGATCATGAGCATCGCGGCGCCGATCGTCATCGCTGCGTTCTTCGGCAGCCTGTTCGGCGGCAGCGACAGCAAGCCGGCCAACATCCCGGTGGCGATCACCGACCTCGACCACAGCGAGCTTTCGGCCCGGATCGTCGCGGCGATGCGCGCCGACACCGCGCTGACCGTCAGCGACGCGAGCGAGGACGACGCGGCGGCACAGGTCAAGGCCGGCAAGCTGCGCGCCTCGGTCACGCTGCCGTCGGGTTTCGGCGAGCAGGCCGGTCGCGCGTTGTTCGGCGCTGGCGCCAAGCCCGAGATCGTGCTGCGCTACGACCCCTCGCAATCAATGGTGCTGCCGATGGTGCGCGGGCTGCTCGCCCAGCATGTGATGGAGGTCGTGACCCAGTCGGCCTTCAGCGCCTCGAGCCCGCTGATCAAGGACCTTCGCGAGCAGGCCTCGAAGAGCGCGCAGCTGCCGGCCGACCGGCGCGACGCGCTGCTGACGATGTTCGACAGCGTCGCGCGGGTTCAGGGCCAGCAGGTGGACCCCGCGACTGTCGCTTCGCCCGCCTCGGGCGCGGCTTCGGGAGCCAAGGCCGGGACAACCGGGTCCAGCATGCCGTTCTCGACCCGCGAGGTCGAGGCGAGTTCGAAGCCGCAGACGCCATACAACAGCTACGCGCATTCGTTCGCGGGAATGGGCGTCCAGTTCATCCTGCTGATG
>JANMAW010000107.1:0-5493 GCA_031360005.1 Rhizobacter sp. | reverse complement strand
GATGCGTCGTTCGCCGGCCAGCAGGAAACCTTCCTGAACGTCGTCGGCATCGAAGAGGTGCTGGCGAAGATGAAGGAGGTTTTCGCGAGCCTCTACAACGATCGCGCGATCAGCTACCGGGTGCACAAGGGCTTTGCGCACCGCGACGTCGCGCTCTCGGCCGGCGTGCAGAAAATGGTGCGTTCCGACCTCGGCGCGGCCGGCGTGATGTTCACGATCGACACCGAGAGCGGCTTTGCCGACGTCGTGTTCATCACGTCGAGCTACGGGTTGGGCGAGACGGTCGTGCAGGGCGCCGTGAACCCCGACGAGTTCTACGTGCACAAGCCGAGCCTGCGCGCCGGCAAGCGCGCGATCATCCGGCGCAGCCTGGGCTCGAAGCTGATCAAGATGGAGTTCGCCGCGCCCGAGGAAAGGGCCGAGAGCGGACGCCTCGTCAAGACCGTCGATACACCGCACGAGCAGCGCAACCGTTACTCGCTCAGCGATGCCGACGTCAGCGAACTCGCGAGCTACGCGCTGACGATCGAGGCGCACTACGGTCGCCCGATGGACATCGAATGGGGCAAGGACGGCGGCGACGGCAGGCTCTACATCCTGCAGGCTCGCCCGGAGACGGTGAAGAGCCAGCAGGCGGGCAAGGTCGAGCAGCGCTACAAGATCAAGGGCGACGGTGCGCGGAGCACCGTGCTCGCCGAAGGCCGCGCGATCGGCCAGAAGATCGGTACCGGCCCGGTGCGGATCGTCCCCAGCATCGCCGACATGGACACGGTGCAGGCGGGCGACGTGCTCGTTACCGACATGACCGACCCGAACTGGGAGCCGGTGATGAAGCGCGCGAGCGCGATCGTCACTAACCGCGGTGGGCGCACCTGCCACGCCGCGATCATCGCGCGCGAGCTGGGGATCCCGGCGGTCGTGGGCTGCGGCGATGCCACCGATGTGTTGACGGAGGGCGCGCTCGTGACCGTGGCCTGCTCCGAGGGCGACACCGGCTACATCTACGACGGCCTGCTCGAAACCGAAGTGACCGAAGTGCAGCGCGGCGACCTGCCTCCCTGCCGGGTGAAGATCACGATGAACGTCGGCAACCCCCAGCTCGCATTCGATTTCGCGCAGATGCCGAACAGCGGCGTCGGGCTGGCGCGGCTCGAGTTCATCATCAACAACAACATCGGCGTGCACCCGAAGGCGATCCTCGACTATCCGAACATCGACAACGATCTGAAGAAGGCGGTCGAGAGCGTGGCGCGCGGCCATGCCTCGCCGCGGGCGTTCTATGTCGACAAGCTGACCGAGGGCATCGCCACGATCGCCGCGGCGTTCTGGCCGAAGCCGGTGATCGTTCGCCTCTCCGACTTCAAGAGTAACGAGTACCGCAAGCTGATCGGCGGCTCGCGCTATGAGCCCGAGGAAGAGAACCCGATGCTGGGCTTCCGTGGCGCGTCGCGTTACGTGAGCGAGGCCTTCGGCGAAGCCTTCGCGATGGAGTGCGAGGCACTGAAGCGGGTGCGTGGCGAGATGGGACTGACGAACGTCGAGATCATGGTGCCGTTCGTCCGCACGCTCGGGCAAGCCGAGGCCGTCGTCGGCATGCTCGCCGAGCGCGGGCTGAAGCGCGCGGCAATGGGCGGAACCGACGGATTGCGCGTGATCATGATGTGCGAGGTGCCGAGCAACGCCATCCTCGCCGAGCGCTTCCTTGAGCACTTCGACGGCATGTCGATCGGCTCGAACGACCTGACGCAGCTCACGCTTGGCCTGGATCGCGACTCGGGCATGGAACTGCTGGCGAGGGATTTCGACGAGCGCGACCCTGCCGTGAAGGCCCTGATTTCGCGCGCCATCGCGGCGTGCCGAGCCGCCGACAAGTACGTCGGCATCTGCGGCCAGGGGCCCAGCGATCACCCCGACTTCGCCGATTGGCTGGCGCAGGAAGGGATCCTGTCGATCTCGCTGAACCCCGACTCGGTGGTCGAGACCTGGAAGCGGCTGGCGGTCCGCTGAAGGCAGCGGCGCACGCCGGTGCGCTACAGCGCCAGCACCATCTGCTCCTTCGCGTGGTATGCGCCGGCCACGCAGATCGCGCGCGGCAGACTGCCGTAGCGGATGAAGCCGGCGCGCTCGTAGAGGCGGAGCGCCGGCACATTGCCTGCCGTGACGGTCAGCGTAAGCATCTCCACACCTGCGGCCCGGCGCGCATCTGCAATGCACTCGGCGAGCAATGCACGCCCCACGCCGTGGCCGCGGCGGTCGGCGTGGACCATCATGCCGACGATGTGCGCGATGTGCCGCACCTTGACCCGCAGGTCACGCTCGCACCCGATCGCACCGACGAGCCGTTCGCACTGCCAGGCCCCCAGCGTGAACTGACCACCCTCGGGCCGGTCGAGGCCGAGTCGTGACAGGTAGGTCTCGGGAGTTCTGGCCCGCTCTTCGTCAGCATCTGAACTGAACGCCTGCGGGTGTGCGACGAGCATCGCGTCGCGCAGTTCCTTGTAGCCGGCGAGATCCGCTGGCACCAACCGGCGAATCGAGGTCGGTCCGGCCATCGTCGCGAGTCTCGTGACTCAACCGCCGATGTAGTGCATCTCGACCCGGCGTTCGCGGCTCGGCGCATCGGAATGCGCCGTCGCATCACCGGCGCTGCGCAGTTCCGAGTAGCGATCGTCACGCCCCTGCCAGATCAGCCCGATCGCGCCGGCGATCTGCGCGTCGCTGTAGTCGCCGCGCAGCAGCGCGCGCAGGTCGTGGCCGTGGCTCGCGAACAGGCACAGGAACAGCTTGCCTTCGGTCGACAGTCGGGCGCGGTTGCAGTCGCGGCAAAACGCCTGGGTGACACTGGAGATCACGCCGATCTCGCCACTGCCGTCGGTGTAGCGCCAGCGCTGTGCAGTTTCGCCGGCGACGTTCGCAGCGAGCTCTTCAAGCGGCAACTCGGCACGCAGGCGCGCAATCACCTGCGCCGAAGGCAGCACCTCGTCCATGCGCCAGCCGTTGGTGGCGCCGACATCCATGTACTCGATGAAACGCAGGATCGTTCCGGTGCCTTTGAAATGCTTCGCCATCGGCACGATCTGGCCATCGTTGGTGCCGCGCTTGACGACCATGTTGACCTTGATCGGGCCGAGGCCGGCGCGTTGCGCGGCGTCGATCCCGGCGAGCACCTCACGGACCGGAAAGTCCGCATCATTCATGTGGCGAAAGATCGCGTCGTCGAGCGCATCCAGGCTGACGGTCACGCGTTGCAGACCTGCGTCCTTGAGCGCCTGGGCCTTGCGTGCGAGCACCGAGCCGTTGGTGGTCAGCGTGATGTCCAGCGGCTCGCCCGCGGGTGTGCGCAAACCGCCCAGCATGCCGATCAGCACCTCGAGGTTCTTGCGCAGCAAGGGCTCGCCGCCGGTCAGCCGGATCTTGCGCACGCCGTGCGCGACGAACAGCCGTGCCGCGCGGGTGATCTCCTCGAAACTCAGCAGCGACGAGTGCGGCAGGAAGCTGTAGTTCTTGCCGAACACTTCCTTGGGCATGCAATAGCTGCAGCGAAAGTTGCAGCGGTCAGTGACCGAAATGCGCAGATCGCGCAGCGGGCGACCCAGGGCATCGCCAAGCAAGCCGTTCGGCGATGCGGCGGGCGACGGCACACGCGGCACGCTCGCCGCGTAGCGATGGTCAGCAAGAGGAATAACTTTCTCGGCCATGCGCTGATTGTGCCTGCGGCGGAATCGCCCGACATCGATCGCGGCCGTTGGCGCGTCGGCGTGCGGCCGGATCGACGGGATCAGCGGACGGTGCTGTGGGGCAATGTATCCGGGCTCGCCGCGAAAGGTTGCAAGGGGACGCCTTCCGGATCCATCACCGTCTGGGCGCGGCGCGCGCCGGTGAAGCGCTGCGCCCAATAGGCGAACTGCATGTCTTCGATGCGAACTTCTCGGCCGGTTCGCGGCGCGTGGATGAACTTGCCGTCGCCGATGTAGATGCCAACGTGCGAAAACGTGCGCCGCATGGTGTTGAAGAACACCAGGTCGCCCGGCTGCACGTCGTCGCGCTGAATCTCGACCAGGATTGAAGCGCTGGCTTGTTCGTCGGCGCTGCGGGGCAAGACCAGACCGAGGCTGGTTTCGAATACCTGGCGCGTGAAGCCGCTGCAATCGAATCCCTGTTCGGCGGATTTGCCGCCGTGACGGTATCTCGCACCGAGAAAGTTCATCGCCGTCAGCACCAAGTCGGATGCCTGTTCGCGAACCCGGGGCGAACGAGGGTTCTCCGCTGGGGGCGCTGCGAGCAAGGGCGGGGCAATCAGACCCTTTTCGACGAGGAATCGGCCCATCGCGTCGGGGGACGATGCGTCGGTCGCAGCGAGCGGCGCAGATTCTGTGGCAGCCAGCGCGTGCGAAGCCAAGATCGCCCACGCACCGGCAGCCAAGGCGCGGTGAGCCGCACTCGCAAGGCCGAATCCGAAAGTCGACATGGAGTGCAGGATAGGGGCTTGACTCGACTACGTCAACCGTGAATATTTCATATAGGACAACAACTTGGCGTTCATTCTTGATGTGAACTATCGCTCAATCGGAGGCGCACGGGTGCGACTCTGACTGTGGGTCGTTTGCGCTATCGTGTGCCCATCGTCAGCGGGGAACACCATGTTTAAAGCCATCCTTCTGGAAAAGTCCGAATCCGGATTTCAAGCCGGGGTTCACTCGGTGGATGAGGCCGGGCTGCCTGCCGGCGATGTGCTGGTGCAAGTCGAACACTCGACCTTGAACTACAAGGACGGGCTGGCAATCACCAACAAGGGCCCGGTCGTGCGCGCGTGGCCGATGGTCGCCGGCATCGACGGCGCGGGCACCGTGCTGGAGAGCAGCCATCCTGGCTGGAAGGCGGGGGATCGTTTCATCCACAACGGCTGGGGCGTCGGCGAGACGCGCTGGGGTTGTCTGGCCGAGCGCGCCCGGCTGATGGGCGACTGGCTCGTGCCGCTGCCGGCGGCATTCTCGACACGGCAGGCGATGGCCATCGGTACTGCCGGATATACCGCGATGCTCTGCGTGCTCGCGCTCGAACGGCATGGCGTGAAGCCCGGCGATGGCGAGGTGCTGGTGACCGGTGCGACCGGCGGCGTCGGCAGCGTCGCGATCGCGGTGCTGGGCAAGCTCGGCTACCGCGTGACTGCGGCCTCCGGCAAGCTGCAGGAGGCTGCCTACCTTCAAGCGCTCGGCGCCACTTCGGTGATCGATCGGGCCGAGCTGGGCGCGGCTGGCAAGCCGATGCAGAAGGAGCGCTGGGCCGCGGTGGTCGACGCGGTGGGCAGCCACACGCTCGCAAACGCGTTGGCGCAGACCCGCTACGGCGGCGTTGTCGCGGCCTGCGGGCTGGCGCAAGGCGCCGACCTGCCGACGACGGTGATGCCCTTCATCCTGCGCGGCGTCACGCTCGCCGGCATCGACAGCGTGATGGCGCCGCTGGCGGCGCGGCATCAGGCATGGGCGCGCCTGG
>JANMAW010000094.1:0-5140 GCA_031360005.1 Rhizobacter sp. | reverse complement strand
CTCCTTTCACTGTCAGTGCAGCTCGATCCACACCGGCGCGTGGTCGCTGGACTTCTCCCAGCCGCGCACGTCGAGGTGGACCGCGCCGGCGCGCAGCTGCGGCGCAAGCGACGGACTCAGCAGAAAGTGATCGATACGCAGCCCAGCATTGCGTTGGAAAGAATTTCGAAAGTAATCCCAGAACGTGTAGAGCGTCTCGTGCGGATGCAGCGTTCGCAACGCGTCGATCCAACCCTGGGCCATCAGGCGTTCGAACGCTTCGCGGGTCTCCTCTCGAAACAGCGCGTCGTCGACCCAGCGCTCGGGCCTGTAGACGTTCCGCTCGGTCGGGATCACGTTGTAGTCGCCGGCCAGCACCACCGGCTTGCCGCCGGCCATCAGGTCCGCCGCGCGAAGGATGAACCGTTCGAACCAGCGAAGCTTGTAGTCAAACTTCGGCCCCGGTGCCGGGTTGCCATTGGGAATGGTACAAGGACGCGACCGTCAGCCCTCCTACTTCGGCCTCCAGGTAGCGGCTATGAGTGTCGTCGGGGTCGCCCGGCAGGCCTCGGTGGGTCTCGGTCGCCAGGCCAGCGCGCGAGAGGATTGCCACGCCGTTCCAGCTCTTTTGGCCGTGCCAGATCGCGTCGTAGCCCAGCGCGCGGAGCTCTTCCTGCGGGAATCGCTCCTGCGGCGACTTCAGCTCCTGCAGGCACACGACGTCGGATCGGCTTTGCTCCAGCCAGCGCAGCAGCACCGTCTGGCGGGCATTCATGCCATTGATGTTGTAGGTTGCGATGCGCATCGGCGGCAGTCCAAGTGGTCGACTCAGGATCCTTCGTCCGATGTTCGCATGACTCTGCGCGGCGTTAACGCACCCGCCACGGGTCTCGAGCGGCAGTGCCGCCTCTCAACGCGCACTGTCGACCCATAAGAGCCGCTGGCGGTCTTCTCAGCGGGCGACCGGTCTACCTCGGAACTTGACATCCGCGGACGCCGCCAAGAAAGTGAGCGATGGCCACAGCGGTCGTTCGCACACGACGACCTGGGATCGCGACAATTTCGGGGCGAACGGCTGCATCCGATGGTCACGAACTTGCGCTCCCGACCCAAAGGAGCCCGTGGCAATCTCCTGGTCGACTGACCGGTTCTCACCTTGGAACCGGACGTTCGCGGAACTCCTTGAGCAGATCAGAGTTTGGCGACAGCGGTCATTCGCGGGTGGCAACGTCGCGAACCCGCGCTCACGCCCCGAAGTGGTTTTGGCCTGGTGCCCAAGCCGATGAGGCACTTCGCTACGGCGAGGCAGGCGCGATCCGTTTCGCGGCGTCGAGCAGCGGTGCGACGATCTCCATCGGCCACGGAAAGACGATCGTCGAGTTTTGTCGGCCGCAATCACCGTCAGGGTCTCCAGATAGCGCAGCTGGATCGCCTGCGGTTGTCGCGCAAGGATCTCCGCCGCTTGGGCCAGCTTTTTTGAGGCCTGCAACTCGCCGTCGGCGTGGATAACCTTGGCGCGCCGCTCACGCTCGGCTTCGGTCTGACGCGCGATTGCCCGAATCATGCTTTCGTTGAGATCAACGTGCTTGACCTTAACGTTGGTGACCTTGATGCGCCAGGCGTCGGTCTGGCGCGCAGGACCCGGCACAGGTCGGCTCGGCACGCACCTTGCTCAAGGCGTCGATGCCTTTCGGCGCAGGCCCACGCCTGTGCCCGGGACGGTATCTTGCAATGCTTGAAATGAAGATGGTGCTGGCGACGATCGCGCGCAATTTCGAGCTGGTCAGCGTCAATACCGAGGCCGGTGGCGCACCACTCGAGCGCTTGCGTTCGCGATGTTTCCGGTGGGGCTGAAGATGCAAGGTCAGGACGCGCCGGCGTGTCTAGTGCGCCAGTCCAGCCCCTCGGCATCCCTCAGCTTGACCCTCGAACGTGACCGTGTCTGCACAATTCAGTTGATGGGCTGAGGCGGCATCCTGCCGACAACATGTTCCGCCCGCGCGACGACCGCAGGTCGCCGGTTCGAGGCTCACAGCGGAAAGCCCATGAAGGAATGGCTGGCCGTTCACGCCGGATGGGAAAGACGAATGGCTCGCCCTCGCGCGCGAGGCGTTGGACTTTGTGAGGAGTCTGGACTGAACGCCATGCCGAAATTGTCATGCCGATGTTGGTGGCGTTCAAAAATGCGCCTCGACGATTGCAATCGCGGGGGCGAAGCGGAACAAGTTGCACCGCTGGCGAGGCTTAGCCGAATATGCTCTCGAGATCCGCCTCTTCGACCTCGGCATCGAGCTTGAGGCTTTGCGCGATATGGTCGAGGTGGTGGAGCATCAGGCTCTCGGCACGCTTGGCATCGCCGCGCTTGACTGCCGCGACGATCTCTTCATGCTCGTCGGCGCGGCAGCTGGTTGCCGTGGGCGCGTCGTACAAAGAGATGATCAAGCAGGTGAGCGCCGACAGTTCGCGCATCGTGCGCGTCAACGCCGAGTTGCCTGCCAGCTCGGCGAGCAGCACATGGAACTCGCCCGACAGCCGCACAATGGCGCGCTTGTCAGCGCGCGTGCGCGCGTCGGCCTCGAGTTCGAGGTGCTGGCGCAAACGCTGCTGCTTGACGTCGTCCAGCGTGTTGATCAACCGTCGCAGCACGCCAGGCTCGATCAGGCGACGCGCTTCGAATACGTCCTGCGCCTGCTCGATGGTCGGCTTGGCGACGAAGGCCCCGCGCTGAGGAACGAGTTCGACGATCTGCTCGTGCGCCAGCCGGGTCAGTACTTCGCGCACCTTGGCGCGGCTGGTGACGAAGATCGTGGCCAAGCGGTCCTCGCCCAGCTTGGTGCCCGGCGCGAGTCGATGCTCGAGGATCGCCGCCGAGATTTTCTCTGCGATCTCGTCGACGCTGTGTTCGCGAGCGGCGGCCGCACCGCTGTCGTTGCGGGTTGAGGGCTTGTTGGACATCGCGGTCAATTCTATCGGCGTGCCTTCGGCCGGCGTCTCGCAGGCACAGGGCATCAGCCTCATGTACGGCCGGCATCGCGTGCCAGCAGGCGCACCATGGCATCGGGCAGGCCCTGGTTCGGCTTGAGCGGCGGCGGCGCGAAGCTGCCGCTGCGTGCCGGCACGGGGGCGAGCGACACCAGCGTCTGCGCATGGCAGACGGCGCTCGACACGCCATCGACGACCGGCACCGGAATGCGGCCCTTGATCGAACGCGCCAGGCCGGCCAGCGGTGCGCCGGCGATGATGATCACGTCCGCACCGTCGTCTCCCACCGCCGACAGGCACAGTGCCTGCAGGCGCTCAGTGTGGTCGTCCTGCACACGCCCGATGTCCTGCAACGGGCCATCGAGGCTGCGGATGCTCGCGAGTCGGTCGAGCAACCCGTTGGCCTGTACGCACTCGCGGTACCAGGCCGTGATGCGCCGCGAGATCGCGACAATCGAGAAGCGCTGGCCGAGCAGGCAGGCGCTCATCAGCGCCGCCTCGGTCAGGCCGACGACCGGAATATCGAGCGCTTCGCGCAGGCCGGCGATGCCGGGGTCACCGAACGCAGCGACGACGATCGCGTCGTGTTGGTTCCAGTGCTCGGCGGCCAGCGTCGCGGCCGCATAGGCGCCGATCAGCGATTCGAAGCGCGTCTCGATGTAGGCGACACCGAACGGCGCCGTCAAGACGCTCACGTGCGTGCCGGGCGCGGCGGCGCGGCGCGCCTCAGCCGCTATCAGCTCGGAGACACTCTGCGAAGTATTGGGGTTGATCAGCAGCAGGTTCATCGCGGCCTCGTCAAGGAGTTGCGTTCAGCTGGGTTGGCGCGGCACGGGCAGCAGGCTGGGGCGTGCGCGGCGCAGGAACCGCCCGCGCCCGGCGCGCGGATGGAAGGTGCTGCCGTCCCACACGATGTCGCCGCCGGCCAGCGTCAGCGCCGGCCAGGCCTGGACCTCGATGCCCTCGTAAGGCGTGTAGTCGACGTCATGGTGCAGGTCGGCATTGCGAATCTTGCGCGGCGTGCTGCCCCAGACCACCAGGTCGGCGTCGGAGCCGACCGCGATCGTGCCCTTGCGCGGGTGCAGCCCGTAGGCCTTGGCCGGGTTGGTCGAGGTGAGTTCGACGAATCGGTTGATCGTGATGCGACCGTCGAGCACGCCGTGCGAAAACAACAGCGGCAGCCGGGTCTCGAGGCCCGGGATGCCGTTCGGGATGTGCCGGAAGGCGACTTCCTGGCCGCCTGGCTTCTTGCCTTCGGCCGCGTCGTAGCGGAACGGCGCGTGGTCCGACGAGAAGATCGTGAACAACCCATCGGCCAGCCCGTTCCAGATCACCTGCTGGTTCTCGCGGTTGCGCGGCGGCGGGCTGCAGATGCAACGCGCGCCCTGGTAGCTGTCGTCGATGCCGAGATCTTCCGCGGTCAGGAAAAGGTACTGCGGACAGGTCTCGGCGAACACGTTCAGACCGTGCGCGCGCGCCCAGCGGATCTGCTCGACGGCCTCGCGGCCCGAGACGTGGACGATCATGATCGGCACGTCGACCAGCTCCGACAGCGCAATCGCGCGGTGCGTCGCCTCGCGCTCGACCAGCATTGGCCGCGCATGCGCATGGAAACGCGGCGCGGTGCGGCCGCTGGCTTCGAGCCGCTTGGTCAGCCACTCGATGCAGTCGGCGTTCTCGGCGTGGATCATCGCCATCGCGCCTTGTTCGCGCGCCACTGACAGCACGTCGAGAATCTGGCAGTCGTCGAGCTTCAGGTCGTCGTAGGTCATGTAGATCTTGAACGAGGTGTAGCCCTCCTTGATCAGCTGCGGCAGCTCGTGCTCGAGCACCTCTTCGGTCGGGTCGCTGACGATCAGGTGGAACGCGTGATCGACATGGGCGCGGCCTTCGGCGCGCTGGTGGTAGTCCCGCACAGCGGCCCGCAGCGACTGTCCCTTCTGCTGCGCAGCGAACGGGATCACCGTCGTCGTGCCGCCGCAGGCGGCCGCGCGGGTTCCGGTGTCGAAGTCGGCGGCCATGCGCGCCGGTGGGTCCCTCGGCTGGTCGAGGTGGCAGTGGGCATCGACGCCGCCCGGCGTCACATAGCGGCCGGCCGCGTCGATCTCGCGCCGGCCGGTGGGCAGGTCGAGCCCGAGCTGCACGATGCGCCCGGCGCGGATGCCGATGTCCGCATCGA
>JANMAW010000089.1:0-2894 GCA_031360005.1 Rhizobacter sp. | reverse complement strand
AGGCTCTCCTGCTCGATCAGCCCCGAGATCTGGTTCGTCTCGCAGCCCAGCCCGACGATGAGGATCGCCGCGAAGTTCGGGTGCCGGGCATAGCCGCCGAGCGTGCGGCGCAGCACCTGCAGCGGCTCGCCGGCACTGTCGGTCGCGCAGCCGCCGCCGTGGGTCAGCGCGACCACGCCGTCGACGTTCGGGTACTTCGCGAGCGCCTCGGGGTGGATGTCGCGCCTGAAGTGGTCGGCGATCGCGCGCGCCACCGTCGCCGAGCAGTTCACCGAGGTCAGCACGCCGATGTAGTTGCGCGTCGCGATGCGGCCGTCGGCGCGCCGGATTCCCATGAAGGTGGCCGGCGCGTCGACGTACTGCGTCGGGTGGGTTCCGGTGCTCGCGGCGTAGTCGCGCGCGAAGCTGCTGAACTCGAGGTTGTGGCTGTGCACGTGCTGGCCCGGCGCGATCGCCTGCTTCGCGGTGCCGATGATCTGGTTGTAACGCCGCACCGGCGCGCCTGCCGCGATCGCGCGGACCGCGACCTTGTGGCCGGGCGGCACCAGGCCGATCACCGTGACGCCTTCGTCGGCGAGCCGGGTGCCGCCGACGAGCTGCTGCCGCGCGATCACGACGTCGTCGGCCGGGTGGATGCGGATCACGAGTGGGTCGGCCATGGCGCGGTCCTCAGTTGTCGATCAACGCCGGATCCCACGCGTGGACGTGCTGGTTCTGCTCGCCCAGACCCTCGATGCCAAGGCGCATCTGGTCGCCGGCCTTCAGGTACCACGGGTTCGGCTTCTGGCCCATGCCGACGCCGGGCGGCGTGCCGGTGCTGATCAGGTCGCCGGGGTACAGCGTCATGAAGCGGCTGATGTAGCTGACCAGATTCGCGACGCCGAACACCATCGTCTTCGTGCTGCCGTTCTGCACGCGCTTGCCGTTCACTTCGAGCCACATCGAGAGTTGCTGCGGGTCGGGCACCTCGTCGGCAGTGACCATCCACGGGCCGACCGGGCCGAAGGTATCGCAACCCTTGCCCTTGTCCCAGGTGCCGCCGCGCTCGATCTGGTACTCGCGCTCCGACACGTCGTTGACGACGCAATAGCCGGCAACGAACTTCAACGCCTCGGCCTCGGTCACGTAGCGCGCCTTGGTGCCGATGACGACGCCGAGCTCGACCTCCCAGTCGGTCTTGACCGATCCCTTCGGCAGCACGATCGCGTCGTTGCAACCGACCAGGCTGCTGACGGTCTTCGTGAACAGCACCGGTTCGGCCGGCACCGGCAGGTTCGATTCGGCCGCGTGGTCGGCGTAGTTCAGGCCGACGCAGATGAACTTGCCCATGCCGCTCCACGGCGGCGCGGTGCGGCCGGGATTCGCGACCACCGGCAGCGAGGCCGGGTTGATCTCGCGCAGCCGCTGCAGGCTGTGCGGCGTCAGCGTCGCCGCGCTGATGTCGGTCAGCTCGCCCGACAGGTCGCGCACCACGCCTTGCGCGTCGATCAGCGCAGGCTTTTCCGCGCCCTTGGCGCCGTATCGCATCAGTTTCATTCTTCTGTCCTTGGTTGGTGTTTCTGTCGGTCCCGGGCGTCGAGCCCGCTCCTTCGCCGATCGCTGCGCGGGTCGATCCCCGCAAACGGGACCCCTCGCCCTTCGCTTCGCGCTCTAGTTGGACCAGCCGCCGTCAATGATCTGCGCCGTGCCGGTGGTGAAGGCGGATTCGTCGGACGCAAGATACACCGCCAGCGCCGCGATCTCGGCGGTGCTGCCGACGCGGCCCATCGGCTGGCGCGCGACGAACGCCGCCTGCACCTGTTCGATGGTCTGCTGGCCGGCCTTCGCCTGGGCGGCGATCCGTTCCTGCAGCGACGGCGACTCGACGGTGCCGGGGCAGATCGCGTTGCAGCGCACACCGCGGGTGATGAAGTCGGCAGCGATCGACTTGGTCATGCCGATCACCGCCGCCTTGGTCGTGCCGTAGACGAAGCGGTTCGGCGCGCCCTTGATGCTGCCGGCGACCGACGCGACGTTGATGATCGAGCCGCCGCCGCGCTCGAGCATCGCCGGCAGGAACGCGCGGGTCATGCGGTACATCGCGCGCACGTTCAGGTCGAACGAGAAGTCGAACGCCTTCTCGTCGCAATCGAGGATGGTCCCGGCGTGCACGTAACCGGCGCCGTTGAACAGGATGTTCACCGCGCCGGCGGCCTGCGCCGCGGCCGCCACCGCATTCGCGTCGGTCACGTCGAGCCGGCGAGTCTCGATGCCGCCGGTCTTGCCGAGGTCGGCGAGCAGCGCCTCGTTGATGTCGGTGGCGATCACGCGCGCACCTTCGCGCGCGAACGCTTCGGCGGTGGCGCGGCCGATGCCCTGGCCAGCGGCAGTGACGAATGCGGTTTTGCCCTTGAGTCGGTTGGTCATCTGTGGGTCTCCGTTGAAATGCGGTTGCTCGATCGGGCTCGTCGATGTGCCGTCAGCCGCACACGAGCTGCACCTTGGTGCTGCGCGTCCGGTCGCTGGCGAGTTCGAACGCTTCGAGCGAGCGGCTCAGCGGGATCTGCGCGCTGAGCAACGGGCGCACGTCGACACGGCGCGTGCGCAGGTACTTCACCGCCCAGTCGAATGCGTGCGCGGCGCGGAAGGCACCGACGTAGTCGAGCTCGCGCGCCATGATGCTGTTGGCCGGGAACATCACGCCTTCGGCCGGCAGCGTGCCGACCTGCACGATGCGAGCGCCGCGCCTGGCTGCCTTCAGGCAGGTGCCGAGCGCGGCCGGGCTGCCGGCGGCTTCGATGCAGACGTCGGCGATGTCGGCGAGTTCGGCCGGGCTCGCCAGGTCGCCGCGCAGCCCGACATCGGCGCCGACGCTCTTCGCCATCTCGAGCGGCCGGTCGGCAATGTCGCAGCAG
>JANMAW010000065.1:0-1953 GCA_031360005.1 Rhizobacter sp. | reverse complement strand
ACCTCCCGAGCCCGCGTCGGCCGCGGCGTCCGAGCCCGGTCTGACCGCCGCCGAGCGCGAGGCCCTTCTCGCTGAACTGGCCCCGCTCCAGGTCAAGTTGCGCGAGTTGCAGGGCGACGCGCCGCTGATCCTGCCAACGGTCGACGAGCAGGCGGTCGCCAGCGTGGTGCAAGACTGGACCGGTGTGCCGGTGGGCCGAATGGTCAAGAACGAGGTCGAGTCGGTGCTGCGCCTCGCCGACACCTTGAACCAGCGCGTCATCGGCCAGAAGCATGCGCTGGAGATGATCGCCCGGCGCGTCCAGACCTCGCGCGCGCGGCTCGACAACCCCGGCAAGCCGATCGGCGTGTTCATGCTGTGCGGCACCTCGGGCGTCGGCAAGACCGAAACCGCACTCGCGCTGGCAGAGTCGCTGTACGGCGGCGAGCAGAACGTCATCACCATCAACATGAGCGAGTTCCAGGAGGCGCACACCGTGTCGACGCTGAAGGGCGCGCCGCCCGGCTACGTTGGCTATGGCGAGGGCGGCGTGCTGACCGAGGCGGTGCGCCGCCGGCCCTACAGCGTGGTGCTGCTCGACGAGGTCGAGAAGGCGCACCCCGATGTTCACGAGCTGTTCTTCCAGGTCTTCGACAAGGGTTGGATGGAAGACGGCGAGGGCCGCGGCATCGACTTCAAGAACACCATCATCCTGCTCACCAGCAATGTCGGCAGCGATCTGATCATGAACATGTGCAAGGACCCGGAGCTGATGCCCGAGCCCGAGGGCATCGCCAAGGCGCTGCGCGAGCCGCTGCTGAAGGTGTTCCCGGCGGCGCTGCTGGGCCGGCTGGTGGTCGTGCCGTACTACCCGCTGTCGGACGAGATGATGGGCGAGATCGTGCGGCTCCAGCTCGGCCGGATCACGAAGCGCGTGGCGCAGAACCACGGCATCCCGTTCGAGTACGGCGACGACGTGGTCAGGCTCGTGGTCTCGCGCTGCACCGAGGCCGAGTCGGGCGGGCGCGTGATCGATGCGATCCTCACCAACACCGTGCTGCCGCGCATCTCGCTCGAGTACCTGAGCCGGCTGGCGGCGGGGCGATCGCTGAAACGCATTCGCCTCGAGGTGGCGGATGGGGACTTCGCGTACGGCTTCGATTGACGGCCATGAGCGACACACCTCCCGGACCTCTTTGCGCGTCGAGACTCGGGCCCCACTGGATCGACGAAGGTACGAACTGTCTGACCCGATCGTCGTCACCAGGCCCGCTCGGCATTCTTGCGACGATGATCTTCGGTGCCGTTCCCACGGACCCATGGATGGCGACGTACAACGCAGACCACGTCTACTCCGCGGCGCCCGAAGCATCGGCCAAGCGACGCATCGACCTGCGGATCATCGGTGGCGACTACATGCGCGGCAAGGAGGTCAGCCTCGGCAACGAAGCCTACCTGAAGCGGCTCGTGGAGATCGCGTCGGACGGCAAGCTGGCGGTCGGCGCTTCGCGCGCATTGCAGTTCTTCATCATCAGAGGCGGCGCCGAAGGGTTCCTTCCTGCTTCGATGCTGGGCCTGGACGCCAGCAACGTCGTGCTCGGCGGTGCGACCACGAGCGGCGCCGGAGGGCTGACGTTCCGATTCGACAACAACGACCTGCTCGTCGTCTTTGACAGCGCTGGAAGACTGGTGAGCGCGGTCAGGCTGGAACGGCCCTTGTTCATCACCGGCGTGTGGTCGCAAAAGACGGCGGACAAGGTGTACGACGCCTGGGCCGACAAGGAAGTCTTCATCTACAAGAACACGAGTTTCGACATCCCGTATGTGGGGCTCGGCGTGAAGGACGGCTTTCGTGGCAAGCGGGCCACCGTCGACATGCACAAGCAGGAGGCGACGAATGGCTGCATCTTCATCGTCGACCCGAACACGCCGGCGATCGACGACAGCAATCTCGGCAGCTTCGAACCTAAACTG
>JANMAW010000054.1:0-8043 GCA_031360005.1 Rhizobacter sp. | reverse complement strand
TCATCTTGCCGCCGTACAGTGCATCGACCAGCACCTGATAGCGCTCGGCGACGAAGCCGCGCCGCACCTTGCGCGTGCGCGTGAGTTCGCCGTCGTCGGCGTCGAGTTCCTTGTGCAGGATCAGAAAGCGGCTGATCTGCGAGCCGGCCAGCATCTGATCGGCCGCCAGATCGGCGTTGACCTTCTCGACGCACTCGCGGATCAGCTCGTACACCTCGGGCTTTTGCGCCAGATCGGTGTAGCCCGCATACGGCAGGTTGCGCCGCTCGGCCCAGTTGCCGACAGCCTCGAAGTCGATGTTGATGAAGGCGCAGACGCTCGCCCGCTTGTCGCCGATCGCCACCGCCTCCTTGATGTGCGGGAAGAACTTCAGTTTGTTCTCGACGTACTTCGGCGCGAACATCGCGCCATCGAACGCGCCGCCTTTGATCCGGCCGACATCCTTCGCGCGGTCGATGATCTTCAGGTGCCCACCGGCGTCGAGAAAGCCGGCGTCGCCGGTGTGATACCAGCCGTCGGCGGTCAGCACCTCGGCCGTGGCGGCGGGGTTGCGGTAGTACTCCTTCAGCAGGCCCGGCGACTTGACGAGGATCTCGCCCGATTCGGTCAGCCTGATCTGCACGCCGTCGATCGGCACGCCGACGGTGTCGGCGCGCGCTTCGTGGTCGGGTTGCAGGCAGACGAACACCGCGGTCTCGGTCGAGCCGTAGAGCTGCTTCAGGTTGATGCCGATCGAGCGATAGAACGTGAACAGGTCGGGCCCGATCGCCTCACCGGCGGTGTAGGCCACGCGCACCCGGCTCAGCCCCAGCGTGTTGCGCAGCGGGCCGTAGATTACGAGCTTGCCGGTTGCATAGGCGAGCCGTTCCAGCAAGCCGACCGGCTGGCCGTCCATCAGCCTCGGGCCGACGCGACGGGCCACGCCCATGAAGTGATCGAACAGCCACTTCTTGATGTGGCCGGCGTCTTCCATGCGGATCATCACCGTCGTCAGCAGGCCTTCGAAGATGCGCGGCGGCGCGAAATAGTAGGTCGGTCCGATCTCGTTCAGGTCGATGTTGACGGTGCTTGCCGACTCCGGGCAGTTGACGACATAGCCGCACACCAGCCACTGCGCGTACGAGAAGATGTTCTGCCCGATCCATGCCGGCGGCAGGTAGGCGAGCACTTCCTCGGCGTGCGTCAGCTTGTCGAAGGTCGCGCCCGCGCGGGCGCGATCGATCAGCGTGTCGTGCGTGTGGACGACGCCCTTCGGGTTGCCGGTGGTGCCCGACGTGAAGAACATCGCGGCCACGTCGTCGGGTTGGGTCGTCTCCACTTCGGCGTCGAACAGTCCGGGATGCGTTGCATCGAAGCTGCGACCGGCGGCGATCAGCGTGTCGAGCGCCGCCAGGCCCGGCTCGTCGTAGTCGCGCAGGCCACGCGCGTCGTCGAACCAGAGGTTTCTCAAGTGAGGCCAGTGCTCGCGGACCTCCAGCATCTTGTCGACCTGCTCCTGATCTTCGACGATCGCGAACGCGATCTCGGCATTGCTGATCGGGAACACGAATTCGGGGGCGGCTGCGTCCTGGTACAGCGGCACCGGAACCGCGCCGAGCGACTGCGCCGCGAGCATCGCCGCATACAGCCGCGGCCGGTTCTCGCCGATCACGACGAGGTGCTCGCCGCGCTGCAGGCCGGCCTCGGCGAGGCCACAGGCCAACTCGCGCACCAGCGTCGCCAGCGCGCTCCAGCTCAGCGTCTGCCAGATGCCGAACTTCTTCTCGCGCAATGCCGCAGCAAATGGGCGCTGCGCCGCGTGTTGGAGCATCAGGCGTGTGAAGGTGGTTTGCACCGCGGGGCAGTCTCCGATCGGGCTTTCGCGGTCAACGCGCGCGACGCCACTGCACTGCAATGTAGGAACTAGTTTGACGCCGGGTTGTCGTTCTGACGACAATCCTAGGGAGACTCCCCTCCGGTGTTTCCCTCGATGCGCATCACCCACGCCGCTTTGCCGCTCTCGAACGCGCCGCTGCATCAGCGCGCCCGCGCGCCGAGCGAAAGCGAACTGGCCGAGATCGTCTGGTTGCGGCCGCTCCAGCGCCATGAACGCGAAGTAGCGGTCGCGAACCTGAGGGTGGCGCCGGTCGAAACAGGCGAATTGCTTTGCCGCGTCGGCCGGCCCGTGACCTATTGGTTCGGTGTGATCGAGGGTCTGCTGAAGATGAGCAATGACACCTCGCAAGGCATGCCGATCACCTTCGCCGGCATGCCCCCCGGCGGCTGGTTCGGCGAGGGCACGGTTCTCAAGCGAGAGGCTTATCGCTACAACATCCAGGCACTGCGCAAGAGCGTGGTCGCGGGCCTGGGCGTCGAGACCTTCCACTGGCTGCTCGATCGCAGTATTCCGTTCAATCGCTTCATCACGCAGCAGCTCAACGAGCGGCTTGGCCAGTTCATCGCGGCGCGCGAGATCGACCGCATGACCGACGCCGACGTGCGCGTGGCACGCAGCCTCGCCGCGCTGTTTCACCCGGTGCTCTACCCCGGCGTCGGCACGCTGTTGCGCATCACGCAGCAGGAGCTGGGCTACCTCGTCGGCCTGTCGCGCCAGCGCGTCAACGAGGCGCTGAAGACGCTGCAGGCGCGCGGCTGCATCCGCGTCGAATACGGCGGCGTGCGGGTGACCGACATCGACGCGTTGCGGCGCGGGCCCTAGTACGCCGCCACAGAGATATCGGAACACGAAAGCGCGTCTTCGCGTCGATGGCGGGGTTGCAAATCCTCTTGATACCAAAACGCATCGCTGCGGTTTGCGCCTTGCCCTCGACGCGAAACCATCGCTTTCGTCATGTTCCGATACCCCTGCGCCGGCCTCCTAGCCGTTGCTGACCCCTGATGCGACGTGCCCGGCCGGCACGTGCGCCGCGGCCGAATCGACATGGCCGGTCTGGTCGTCGAAGAAGAAGTCGGGCTCGAACTCGCGCAGGAACTCACCTTTCGGCAGGCCGCCGAGGAACATCGCCTCGTCGACCTCGATGTTCCAGTCCATCAGCGTGCGGATCGCACGTTCGTGTGCAGGCGCGCTGCGCGCGGTGACGAGTGCGGTGCGGATCCGCATGCCTTGCGCGGGCTCCTGCTGCAGCCGCTGCAATGCGAGCAGCAGTGGCTTGAACGGGCCGGCAGCGAGCGGCGTGGCGGAGTGGTCGCGCTCGTGCGCCTGGAAGGCATCGAGCCCGCTGTGCTGGAACACACGCTCGGCTTCGTCGGAGAACAGCACCGCGTCGCCGTCGAATGCGATGCGCACCTCGTTCGGGTGCTCGCTCGAGGCACGCGCCGAGTGCGGATAGACACGCGCCGCCGGCACCCCGGCGCCCAGCGCCGAGCGCACATCGGCCTCGTTGGTCGACAGGAACAGGTGCGCGTTCAGCGGCCGCAGGTAGCGCCACGGCGACTCGCCGCGTGTGAACACGCCGCGCTGCACCGCCAGGCCATAGTGCTGCGCCGAACGGAACACCCGCATCCCCGAAACCGGGTCGTTGCGCGACAGGATCACCACCTCGACCCGCGGCGTCGTCGCATTGAATGCGAGCAGCTTGTTGACGAGCGAGAACGCCACGCCAGGCTTGGCGGCGCGGTCGAGCCGCTCGAGCTGCAGCCGCATGTAGGCGCGGTCGTCATTGGCTTCGAAGTGCTGGTTCTCTTCCTCGAAGTCGAACAGCGCGCGCGACGAGATGGCGACGACGAGCTGGCCGTCCAGTGAGATGGGCATGGCCGATGATACGAGCGCGCTCCATGCGGCCGTCGCGCCTAGCGTGCGAGGGTTGCGCTTCGCCGTTGCTGCGTGCTCAAGTCGCCCGCGCCGGTACCGATAGACCGGTCGAGCCGCCGCGACGGTTCCATCGCCCACCATGGTCAAGACCCTGCGCCGAAGTCTCTTTCTGCTACCGCTGCTGCTGGCGCTGTCAGCGCTGCCGGCGCGTGCGCAGCCGTCCGCGATCGTGCTCGACGCGGCTGCGGGTTCGATCGACGCCTGGCCCGCCGTCACGGTTCTTGCCGATCCGGGCCGCGAGATGAGCGCCGAGCAGGTGCTGGCGCGCCGCGCCGAGTTCGCGGTGCCGCAGGTTCCGCATGCGAATCTCGGGGTACGGCGCGATGCCGTCTGGCTGCGTGTACCGGTGCGGGTTCCGTTGGGCGGCGACACGCGCTGGATCCTGTCGGTCGACTACGCATCGATCGATCGCATCGAACTGCATGTGCTGGGCGGGGCGCAGCCACCGCGCCCGGTGACGCTCGGCCGCGTCTTGCCGTTCTCGCAGCGGGCGTGGCCGAGCAGCTGGCACGCCGCCACTCTCGAGCTCGAGCCGGGCCGCAGCCACGAACTGCTGCTGCGCGTCGAGACCACCAGTTCGATGATCGTGCCGCTGACGCTTTCCACCGCTGCCTCGTTTCACGCCCGCGAGGCCCAGGCGCAGATGCTGCAGGGGCTGATGGCAGGTGCGGCGCTGTGTCTGCTGCTGTACAGCCTCGCGCAATGGCTGAGCCTGCGCGACGCGGTGTTCCTGCAATACGCGCTCGCACTCGGCGGCACCGCGCTGTTCTTCTTTGCCTATTTCGGCCTCGGCCCGCAGCATCTGTGGGGCGACAACGCCTGGCTCACGACGCGCGGGGCGCCGCTCGCTGTGCTGGCGGCGCTCGTGGGTGCCTTCCTGTTCATCGACCGCGTGCTCAAGGTGCGCGAATTGCGGCCGTGGATCTCGCTGGCGTTGCGCGCGGGTGCGGCGGCCGCGGCCCTCATCGGCAGCGGCTTCGCGGCCGGCGTCATCGACTACCGCGTCGCCCAGGCCTGCGCGACGGCGCTCGGGCCGTTGCCGACGCTGCTGGCGATCCCGGTCGCTTACCGCCGCGCACGCAACGGCGAACGGATAGGCGTCTACATGCTGCTCGGCTGGGGCGTGTATGGCCTGGCCACCTTGACGATGGCCGGACTGCTGCGCGGCTTCGTGCCATCGACCTTCTGGACCCAGCATGCCTTCCAGTTCGGTTCGATGTTCGAGATGGTGATGTGGATGCGAGTCCTCGGTGTTCGCATCGAGGATCTGCGCGCGTCGGCGACGCGGGCCCACGTCGAGCGCGACGCGCTGCGTTCGCTCGCGCATTCCGATGCGCTCACCGGGCTGCCGAACCGGCGCGGCCTGAACGAGGCGCTCGGGCGCGTGTTGCCGACCTGCACGCCCGAGCGCATGGTGGCTGTCTACCTGCTCGACCTCGACGGGTTCAAGGCGATCAATGACCGCCTGGGCCACGAGGCCGGCGACGAAGTGCTGAACGGCGCGGCGCGCCGACTTGAAGCGCTGCTGCGCTCGAGCGACGTCGTCGCCAGGCTCGGCGGCGACGAGTTCGTTGTCGTCGCGGACTGGTTGCCGGGCGACGCCGAGGCGCGCGCGCTCGGCCAGAAGCTGCTCGACGCCTTCCAGAACCCGTTCGAGGCCGGGGGCCAGAGCTGCCGCGTGGGCGCGACGGTCGGCTACGCGCTGGCGCCGCTGGATGGCCGCGATGCGACCGGCCTGCTCAAGCGAGCCGACGCCGCGATGTATGCCGGCAAGCTGGCCGGGCGCGATTGCCTGCGGCGCGGTGCGGCGTCCCTGGGGCTGGCTGGCGCCTAGGCCTGGCCGCAACGCGGCACGCCGCAGGCCTCGCCGCCACGCCGGCTCGCCACGCGCATGGGTGCGTACATTGCCGGCCTGGCGGGCGACGGGTCTGCCACGTGGCCGCCGCACGCGCCTCGTTGCGCATGTAGCGCCACGTTGAGCTGACGCTACTGCACGAACCCGATCGCGCTGCGCTTGCCGCGCGTCTCGGGCAGATCCCGGGCCTCGATGCGCTCGCGCCGGTCGAGCTTGGCGTTGCCGAATGCAGTCATCCAGGCGCGGCGCATTTCGCGCGGCGCCATCTCGCTCATCGCGTCGAGCACGTCGCTGCGCGGCTCGGTTTCGAATCGCTCGCCCCAGCCGTGATCGGCACGAATGCTGCGGTACAGCTTGGCGGCGATGCGCCGGGCCGCGTCACGGTCGGGCGCCTGCACTTCGTAGACGTTCATCCGGTTCAGGATGGGGTCGGGGATCGCGCGCCCATCGTTCGCGGTCGCGACCCAGATGACCTGGCTCGCGTCGATCGGCACCTCGGCGAACTCGTCTGTGAAGTGGCCGGCGGTATCGTGTTCGAGCAGACTGTAGAGCGCACCGAGCGGATCGTAGGCATGCTCGCCGCCGGCCTTGTCGATCTCGTCGACCACCATCACCGGGTTCGCGTACTGGCCGTCGACCAGGGTTTCGAAGACCTTGCCGGGGCGCGCGCCTTTCCACTGGCTCGATGCACCCGACAGCACCCAGCCGGCGGTCATCGAGCTCATCGACAGGAAACCCATGCCGGTTCCCAGCAGCATCGAGAGTTCGCGCGCGAAATGGGTCTTGCCGACCCCTGGCGGGCCGAGCAGCAGTAGCGGCGTGATCTCGAGCGCATCGCGGCTGTCCTGGCACAGCGCAAGCTGGCGCTTGATGTCGTCGAGCACCTCGGCGAAGTTGGGAAGGTCGTCGTAGAGGTGGTCCATCACCGGCAGGCCGGAGGGCTTGACCTGGAACCGCTCGGGGCCCTTTTCGAGCATGCGCTCGTAAGTCGAGCGCAGGCCTTCGTGTTCTTTCTGTGGCAGCTTGTCGAGTTTTCGGCCGACATCGTCGACACGGTAGAGGCTGCGCATGCGGGCGATCGGCATGCTGGTGTGTTGCACGCCGGGCGCGACAACCGTCACAAGATCATTGGATGTGCTCATGCAAGCCTCCAGGGCGATCCACCACGACACACTCGATTCAAGCACAGCGAGCCAGATTCAGGCGTCGGAAAAAGCCCCCAGAACGGGGGCCATTTGTGACGCTGTATGCAAGCATTCCGCATGCCTGCCGCGGTCGATCACCCGGCGCGGGCCGGAGCCCAGCGCTCGATGATGCGTTTCAGATGCTCCAGCCGAACCGGCTTGGCGAGAAATCCGTCCATCCCGGCGGCGATGCATTCGGCGCCGACTTCGGCTTCGCTGTCGGCCGTCATCGCGATGATCGGCGTGCGCCGGCGCGCCTCACGCGTTTCGATCTCGCGCAGGCGCCGGGTGCAGGCCATGCCGTCGAGTTCCGGCATCTGACAGTCCATCAGAATGATCTCGAACTCGACCGCGTCGGCAGACTGCGTGAAGTACCGGATGGCCTCGATGCCGTTGGCGGCGACGACGACGCGGGCGCCCAGAGTTTCGAGCATCGTGCGCGCGACGATCTGGTTCACCGGATGGTCTTCGACCAGCAGCACCCGGCGAGCGTGCCGGCCGGCCGTGCTGGCTGCTGGGGAAGGCGTCCGAGGATCCGTGCGCTCACCGCCGGGCGCGAGCGTCAACGCTGCGCCCCGGCCCTCGGCCGTGGGCGGCGCCAGCGCACGCTGCAGCGCGTCGAGCACCTGTGCCGGCCGGGCCGGCTTGAACAGGGGCGTGAGACCGGGCGGCAGGCCGCGCGGGTGCGCCGCCAATCCGAACATCAGCGCGCCGGGCAAGCCGGCCGCATCGAGCTGCGCGGCCCAGGCCGCCGCATCGACCCCCGCGGCCGCCAGCGCCTGGTCGTCGGCCAGCACCGCGCGCACTCCCAGCCCGCGCGCTTGCGCGAGCGTCGCGGGCGACGGCAGTGTCGCAAAGGCTTCGAACGTGCCGTCGGCGAGCGCGATGACTTCGCCAAGGGCCTCGCGCAGGCTGGGCAGCGGGCTCACGAGCCAGATCCGCCGATCGGCCAGCACGGCCGGCGGCTTCGGCGCGCTGGGAGGCCCCGCTTCGGACGTGTCGGGAAGCTTCAGCGGCAGCAGCAGCGTGAAGGTCGAACCACGACCGGGCTCGCTCTCGACCTCGATGCGCCCGCCGAGCAGTTCGGCCAGCTCGCGGCTGATGGCCAGGCCCAGCCCGCTGCCTCCGAAGCGCCGGGTCGTCGTCGCATCGCCCTGTTCGAAGGCCTCGAACAGCCGGCTGCGCTGGTCCTC
>JANMAW010000047.1:0-5031 GCA_031360005.1 Rhizobacter sp. | reverse complement strand
AAGACCGAACCGGCAGCGGCGTTGCCGTTCCAGTGCAGTTCGCCCGCGCGTCAGTTCGACTACGAAGACTTCCGTTAGCGCAAGGCGCTAGGGCGCGACCCAGTCCCCCGACTTGCCGCCGTGCTTCTCGAGCACGCGGATCTCGCCCATCACCATGCCGCGATCGGCGGCCTTGCACATGTCGTAGACGGTGAGCAGGCCGATCTGCACCGCGGTGAGTGCCTCCATCTCGACACCGGTGCGGCCGAGCGTCTCGACCTGCGCGGTACAGCGAACGCTGCTGCTCGCGGCATCGATCTCGAACTCGACCGCGACGCGCGTGATCGGCAGCGGGTGGCACAGCGGAATCAGCTCGGCGGTGCGCTTGGCCGCCTGGATCGCCGCGATGCGCGCGACCCCGATCACGTCGCCCTTCTTCGCATGGCCGCCCGCGATCAGCGCCAGCGTGGCCGGCAGCATGCGGATCACGCCGCTCGCGCGCGCGCTGCGATGCGTCTCGCCCTTGCCCGACACGTCGACCATGTGCGCCTGGCCTTGGGCGTCGAAATGCGTCAATGGCGAAGCTGGGCTTGAACTCATCGGGCGAAACAATCTCGAAACGTTTGTGCGGCATGATAGCCACGCAGGATCCCCGTGCTCGAACTGCATCCGTGCCGAATCAAAACCCCCGCCGCCGCCCTTCACGACACCTGCTGCGCACGCGTCTGACGGCCATGGCCGTGGCGTTCACGTTGTTGTGCCCGGCTGCCTTGCTGCCGGCGGCGGCACAGAATCAGTTGCCCGCGCTAGGCGATCCGGCGTCTGAAGACTTCAGCATCGCCACTGAACGCAAGCTCGGCGACGCGATCATGCGCGAGATCCGCGCCGACCCCGACTACATCGATGACCCGGTGCTGCTCGAATACCTGCAGTCGCTGTGGCAGCCGTTGGTCGCGCAGGCGCGCGTGCGCGGCAACATCAGCGCCGATGTCGATCAGCGCCTCGCGTGGGAGCCTTTCCTGGTGCGCGACCGCAGCGTCAACGCCTTTGCGCTGCCCGGCGGCTATATCGGCGTGCACCTTGGCCTGATGGCGATGACCGCGACGCGCGACGAGCTCGCCTCGGTGCTCGCGCACGAGATGTCGCACATCACGCAGCGCCACATCGCACGCAGCATCTCCAACAACAAGCGCCAGTCGCTGATTGCGCTGGCTTCGCTGTTGGTCGGTGTGCTGGCGGCCAGCCGCAGCGGCAGCGGTGGCGCCGATGCCGCCAATGCGGCGATCACCGGCGGCCAGGCGCTGGCGATGCAGGGCCAGCTCAACTTCTCGCGCGACATGGAGCGCGAGGCCGACCGCGTCGGCTTCGCGGTGATGTCGGGTGCCGGCTACGCCGCCGGCGGCATGGCGGCGATGTTCGAGAAGCTCGACCAATCCTCGCGCCTGAACGACAGCGGTGGCTTCCCGTATCTGCGCAGCCACCCGCTCACCAGCGAACGCATCGGCGAGGCGCGCGCGCGGCTGGGCACTGCCACGCCGGTCGCGCCCGTCAGCGTGCTCGAACACACCGCCGCGCAGGCACGCGCCCGGGTGTTGATGGACGCGCGCTTCGACGCGCTGCGACGCTGGCAGGCGCTCGACGGCGACCGGGTCGCGACGACGACGGCCGACAGGCTCGCGAGTGCATACGCCAGTGCACTTGCATCGACGCTGTTGCGCGAATGGGCGCGCGCCGACGCGTCGATCGCGGTGGCGCTCGGCCTGGTGCGCGGTGGGGCATTGCCAAAAGATGCTCGCGCCGAGCGTGCGGTGGTGTTACTGAACGTGCAGTCTTTGCTGGCGCGCGGCGACCCGGGCCGCGCCGGCGCCGCGCTCGAACCCTACAAGGTCGAGGGCTCGCGACCCGTGTTGCTGCTTGCGGCGCAGGCGGCGCTCGCGTCGACCCCGGCCGCTGGCCCGAACGACCCGCTGCTGAAGCAGCGCGCCGCCGAGCTGCAGACATGGGTGGTGCTGAACCCGCGCGATTCGCTGGCGTGGACCGCGCTGAGCCAGGTCGAAGAGCGGCTCGGGCAATCACTGCGTGCGCTCCGCGCCGACGCCGAGGCGCGCGTCGCGCTCGGCGATCTCGCCGGAGCGGCCGATCGGCTGCAGGCCGGTCAGCGCCGCGCACGCAGCGGTGGCGCGGTCGACTTCATCGACGTCTCGGTGATCGACGCGCGGCTGCGCGATGTGGAGGCGCTGCGCAAGGTGCAGAGGGCCGACGAGAAGGCTCTGAAGTAACGGGGCGTGGCCGAACCCGCAGCCGCAACCGGGCTCAGGCGCCGCCGCCACGCGCTTCGGAGCGTGCAAAGACGCGCTCCATCGCGACGTCGATCACCATCCCGCACAGGCTGTACAGCAGCGAGCCGACCAGCGCGGCGACGAAACCGCTGACCTGGAAGCCGGCGAGCACCGATGCGGCGAAATAGAACATCAACGCGTTGATGACGAAAAGGAACAGACCCAGCGTGATGAGCGTGACCGGCAAGGTCAGCAGGACCAGGATCGGCCGCAGCAAGGTGTTGAACAGTCCGAGCACGAAGGCCGCGATCATCGCCGAGCCGAAGCTCTTGATCGTGACACCCGGGTAGAGGTAAGCCACCAACAGCAGTGCGGCGGCGAGTAGAAGCCAGCGGACGATGATTTTCATGGCCAAAGAATAGCGTCAAAAGCGTTCGCGGCGTGCCGCATGGCGCGCCGCGAAACACCACGCGCGAACGCACACTGATGCTGTGCGGCGACAAAAGCGTGTCTCTCCTCGAAAGAATGCGTGTGCTGCGAGTGAAAAAGCCTTCTCTTTGCATGACACACGCATTACCATTCGCTCCGCACGGTGCTATGGAGAAATGAGAGTCCATGTGGCTCTCGCCCATCCCGGGCACATCAACCACTCACTTGATGGAGAGAATCAAAATGGCAACTGCGAAGAAGGCTCCCGCGAAAAAGGCGGCAGTGAAGAAGGGGCCGGCGGCCAAGAAGGCGCCGGCGAAGAAGTCAGCCCCGGCCAAGAAGGCCGCGGCAAAGAAGGCTCCCGCGAAGAAGGCCGCGGCGAAGAAGACGGCCCCCGCGAAGAAGCGCACTCCCAACGCCGCCTTCATGAAGGCGATGACCCCGAGCGCCGCGCTTGCTGCGATCATCGGCTCCAAGCCGGTGCCGCGCACCGAGGTGACGAAGAAGGTCTGGGAGTACATCAAGGCCAACAAGCTGCAAGACGCCACCAAGCGGACGATGATCAACGGCGACGCCAAGCTGAGGGAGATCTTCAAGAAGGCGCAAGTCTCGATGTTCGAGATGACCAAGCTGATCAATGGCCACCTGAGCTGAGCACGAAGCTCTGCGGCGTTCGTGCCGAATCACAAAGCCGGTGCTTGCACCGGCTTTTTTTTACGCCGGCTCGCGTCTAGCGCCCGGCGGTCAGGTGCGACTCAGCCGACGCTGCACGAAGTCGAGCCGGTCCTGGCCCCAGAACAGCTCGCCGTCGATCATGTAGCTCGGCGCACCGAACACGCCGGCATCGACCGCGCGCTGCGAGTCGGCCTCGTAGCGCGCATGCGCCGCCTCGGAATGCGCGTCATCGAGGCGCTTGGTGGGCAGCTTCAGCGCCGCCAGCATCGATGCGAGCTCGGTCGCGTCGGCGATGTTGCGCTCCTCGGCCCACACCGCGCGCAGCAGCGCGCCGGTGAGTGCCAGCGCCGCGTCGCAGCCTTCGTTCTGGTCGACGGCGATGATCAGGCGGGCCGCGTCGTCGCCGGCCACCGGGAAGTACTTCGGTTGCAGGTTCAGCGGCAGCCCGAGGTGCTCGCTGAAGCGCTTCAGTTCGACGAGCCGATAGGCCTGGCGCTGCGGCGCCCGCTTGGCCAGCGGCAGCCCGCCCGAAACCGGGAACACCTTGCCGCCCAGGTCGACTGGCAGCACGTTGATGCGCGCAGCGGCGGCGCGCGCGATGTCGGCGAAACGCTGGTGACCAAGGTAGGTCCACGGCGATTGCGGCGCGAGGTAGTAGTCGACGACGTGGCTCATGGTGTATTCCGCAGGGACGAGATCGCAGTCTAGCGAGAAGCGCGTTCACGGCGTGCGAGACGGGTCCGGGGGGGGGCTGGGCTTCGCGGGCCGGTCTCGCAGCTCCGGGCGCTCGATTCGCGCACCGCAATCGGTCCCTCAAGTCCGGGGGCGCACCCGGCTTCGGAGAGCCGCCTGCCGTTCAGCCGCTCGTACGTTCGTACATTTGCGCACATGTCCGGTGACAGCCCGGTGAGATCGATCCGTGCCGTTCTGGTTGCAATCGCGCAGCGCCCAGGGGCCACGAAGATGCCACCCGCGTCGCCCCCGGCTCAGTCGCGCGACTTCAGCGCACGGATGCTCGGGTGCTCTTTTCAGGCGCGAGCAGCGGCCCGAGGTAGCGCCCTGTATGGCTTGCCGGGTTCGCCGCCACCGCTTCGGGCGTGCCGGTGGCTACCACCTCGCCGCCACCGGCGCCGCCTTCGGGGCCCATGTCGACGATCCAGTCGGCGGTCTTGATCACGTCGAGGTTGTGTTCGATCACGACGATCGTGTTGCCCGCGTCGCGCAGCGTGTGCAGCACGCGCAGCAGCAGGTCGATGTCGGCGAAGTGCAATCCGGTGGTCGGCTCGTCCAGGATGTACAGCGTGCGGCCGGTGTCGCGCTTGCTCAGTTCGAGCGCGAGCTTGACGCGCTGCGCCTCGCCGCCCGACAGCGTCGTCGCGCTCTGGCCCAGGCGGATGTAGCCCAGCCCGACATCGAGCAGGGTCTGCAGCTTGCGCGCGATGTTCGGCACGGCGCTGAAATAGCCGTGCGCGTCCTCGACGGTCAAACCGAGCACGTCGGTGATGTTCTTGCCTTTGTACAGCACCTCCAGCGTTTCGCGGTTGTAGCGTTTGCCGTGGCAGACATCGCAGGGCACGTAGACATCGGGCAGGAAGTGCATCTCGACCTTCAGCACGCCGTCGCCCTGGCAGGCCTCGCAGCGCCCGCCCGCGACGTTGAAGCTGAAGCG
>JANMAW010000041.1:0-7111 GCA_031360005.1 Rhizobacter sp. | reverse complement strand
GTACTTCCCTTCCTTGCGGGTTTCAACGAGCCGCGCCAGTCGCAGTTCCTTCAAGTGGGCGCTGACGAGCTTGACGCTGATCTCCGCTTGGACTGCAAGCAACTCGACGGACTTTTCGCGCTGGCACAGAGGCTCGATGAGTTCCAACCGCTTCGGGCTCGCAACGGCCCTGCCGACGCGAGCAACCTGCTCGTAGAGGTAATCTTTGAGTTCTCGCATGCAAACCCTCTAACACTCTTTAGATTGTTAGTTATTGTCATTGGGACGATTGGCAGTTGTTCGCGCCGCACATGCGGAATCGCTGACGAGCATCCGGCCGCACCACTCCTGGCGTCGCCGCGCGACAATGCGCTGGTGTCTGCTGCGAAAGGGATCCATGCGTAACAACCTGGCGACCGACCCATGCTGACGAGACGGTCCGGGGCGCACTCGCCTGTCGCAATCAGAGCGTTGCGCTCTGGGGGTATCGGAGGGGGTACGGTACCACTTACCAAAGAGCAGCTTCCTTATAAATCTAATACCTAGACTGTTTATGAAACTCGCCACCTGGAACGTCAACTCGCTCGCCGTGCGGCTGCCTCAGGTGATCGACTGGCTTGCCGCGCACCAGCCGGATGTGCTGTGCATCCAGGAAACCAAGCTCACCGACGACAAGTTTCCGCATGCCGAGTTCGCCGCAGCGGGCTACATGAGCGAATGGTTCGGCCAGAAAACCTACAACGGCGTCGCCCTGCTGACGCGCACGCCGGCGACCGACGTGGTCAGGAACATCCCCGGGCTCGACGACTCGCAGGCGCGCGTGATCTCCGGCACCGTCCAGGGCGTGCGGGTGATCGGGGCGTACGTCCCGAACGGGCAATCACCCGACAGCGACAAGTTCGTCTACAAGATGCGCTGGCTGGCAGCGCTGCGCGAATGGATCGCGGTGCAGGCGGCAATCCACCCGCGGCTGGTGCTGCTGGGCGACTACAACATCGCACCCGAGGATCGCGACGTCCACGACCC
This sequence comes from Rhizobacter sp., assembly GCA_031360005.1. Taxonomy (GTDB): domain Bacteria; phylum Pseudomonadota; class Gammaproteobacteria; order Burkholderiales; family Burkholderiaceae_C; genus LMDS01. The sequence continues at coordinate 6,106 of JANMAW010000041.1, read as the reverse complement.
CATCGCCTGGGCCGGGCAGATCCTGTGCACTCCGGAAGAGCGCGCGCACTTTCGCGGGCTCGTCGAGCTCGGCTTGCACGATGCGTTCCGGCTCTTCGAGCAACCGCCGAAAAGCTGGAGCTGGTGGGACTACCGCAACCTCGCGTTCCGCAGGAACCAGGGCCTGCGCATCGATCACATCCTCGTGACAGAGGCGCTGCGCGCGAGCGTCACGTCGTGCGTGATCGACAAACTGCCGCGCAAGAACGAACGGCCCAGCGACCATGCACCGGTGCTGGCCGAACTGAACCTCGCGTGACGCCGATCGCCTGACGCTGCGCCGCCCTGGCATGCGGCTCGACGTCAATCCTCCAGACCCAGTTCCTGGATCTTGCGGGTGATGGTGTTGCGCCCGATGCCGAGCTTGTGCGCCGCCTCGATGCGCCGACCGCGCGTGATCTCCAGCGCGGTGCGGATCAACTGGGCCTCGAACTGACGGGTCAGCCCTTCCCACACCTGCGGGTCGCCCGCTTGAAGCAGGCGGCGGGCGTCGCGTTCCAGCCCGGCAAGCCACTCGCCCGACGCTGAACCGGGGGCGCTCGCCGCCGACGGCCGGTCCGGCGCCGCCGCGGCCGGCGCCGCCACGATCGCGGCGGGCTCGTTGGCATTCCGGGCCGGCGCCGCCGCGGCGGGTTGCGGCGCAGCGCTCGCCGACTCGACGGCCAGCTCGGGCGGCAGATCCTTGGCTTCGATCACCTGCGCCGGCGCCATCACCGTCAGCCAGTGGCAGATGTTCTCGAGCTGGCGCACGTTGCCCGGGAAGTCGAAACGCATCAGCTGCGCAAGCGCGGCATCGGTGATGCGCTTCGCCTCCACGCCGAGCTCCTTCGCACTCTTCTGCAGGAAGTACCGGGTCAGCGCGGGGATGTCCTCGGCGCGCTCGCGCAATGCCGGCAGGCGGAGCCGGATCACGTTGAGGCGATGGAACAGGTCTTCGCGAAACGCGCCGAGCTTGACACGATCCTCCAGGTTCTGATGCGTCGCGGCGATCACGCGCACGTTGCTGCGCATCGGGTTGTGGCCACCGACGCGGTAGAACTGGCCGTCGCTGAGCACGCGCAGCAGCCGCGTCTGCAGGTCGAACGGCATGTCGCCGATTTCGTCGAGGAACAGCGTGCCGCCATCCGCCTGCTCGAAGCGGCCGCGGCGCGTGCTCTGCGCGCCGGTGAAGGCGCCGCGCTCGTGGCCGAACAGCTCGGATTCGAGCAGGTCCTTCGGGATCGCCGCGGTATTGATCGCAACGAACGGTCCGCTCGCACGCGGGCTGTGCTTGTGCAACGCATTCGCGACCAGCTCCTTGCCCGAGCCGGACTCGCCGGTGATCAACACCGTCACGGTGCTCTGGCTCAGGCGCCCGATGGCGCGAAACACATCCTGCATCGCCGGCGCCTGGCCGAGCATCTCGGGCATCGGCGTGGCCTTCTCGTCGCGCACCTCTTCGCGCAGGCTTTCGTCGACCGCCCGGCGGATCAGCTCGACCGCCTTGGTCACGTCGAAAGGCTTGGGCAGGTACTCGAATGCGCCGCCCTGGAACGCGCTGACGGCGCTGTCGAGGTCGGAATACGCCGTCATGATGATGACTGGCAGGCCCGGCAGCCGCTCGCGCACCTGCGCCAGCAGTTCGATCCCCGAGCCGCCCGGCATCCGGATGTCGGACACCAGCACTTGCGGCTCGTCGTCTTCAAGCGCCTGGATGACGTCGCGCGGATTCGTGAAGCTGCGCACCGCGAGATCCTCGCGGGCGAGTGCCTTCTCGAGCACGAAGCGGATGGATTGGTCGTCGTCAACGATCCAGATGGGTTTCATTGATGGCCTGTGCTCTTGCGACTCATTGCTCTGGACCCTCGCATCGCGCGCCCTCGTGACGCCGGCATCGAGCCCGCGGCGCTCGCTGGCGCTCCCCAAGGGCCACGACGGTGGCCCCTTCGTGGCCCTTCGCCCTTCGCTTCGCTCCTTAGGGCAGCGGAAGCACGACCTTGAAAATGGTCCGGCCCGGTTCACTCTCGCAAGCCACCGTGCCGAGATGTTGCTGCACGAAGGTCTGCGCGAGTGTGAGCCCGAGTCCGGAGCCTCCCTCCCTTCCCGATACCAGAGGGTAGAAGACGCGATCCCGAATGGACTCGGGCACGCCCGGACCGTTGTCCTGAATATGCAAGTCCAGTGCCAGACGGTAGCGCTGCTTGCCGAGGGTGACCTGACGCGCGATGCGCGTACGCAGCGTGATGCGCGCGTCGCCGGTGGCAATGCGCTCGGTGAGCGCCTGCGCCGCGTTCTGGGCGATGTTGAGCACGGCCTGGATCAATTGCTCGCGGTCGCCGCGGAAATCGGGGATCGAGATGTCGTAGTCGCGCTCGACGTCCAGTCCGCGCGGAAACTCGGCGAGGATCAGCGAGCGCACCCGTTCGCAAACTTCGTGGATGTTCACGTCGCTGACCACATGCGGCTTGCGGTGCGGCGCGAGCAGCCGGTCGACAAGCGCCTGCAGCCGATCGGCCTCGCTGATGATGACCTGCGTGTACTCGCGCAACGCACGCGACTCGACCTCCATCCCGAGCAGTTGCGCCGCGCCTCGAATGCCGCCCAGCGGATTCTTGATTTCGTGCGCGAGGTTGCGGATCAGCTCCTTCGTGACCTGCGCCTGGCCGAGCGCGCGCTCGGCGCGGTCTTGGCGGGTCTGCTGCTCGATTTCGACGAGTTCGACGACGACATCGCGCGAGGCTTGCATCTGGTTCACGATCACATGCACCGGCAACGGCTCGCCATGGCTGGCGCCGCCCCGGCGCAGCATGGCCTCGAGGCGGCTGGTGGAATAGTCGTTGCGGCTCACCGCGGCCACGGTGTCGCGCAGACGCTGAGCATCGACGAACCAGTCGAACACCGAGCCGCGCTGCACGCTGCGGCGCGACAAGCCGAGCACGCTCTCGAACGAGGCATTGGCGAACACGCACTGGCCGTCCTCGCTGACGACCGCGACCATGGTCGCGAGGTGGTCGAATGCGGCGTACACGATCGCGCTGGGGTCTTGGCGCTCGGTCGTGCCGGGCGTCGGCTGGCGGCTCACTGAGGCTGTTTGGCGATCTCGCGCTTCAGCGAAGCGATATCGCTTTCCTTGCGCGCAATCGCCGACTTCATGTCGGCGACGCGGTCGAGATACTTCTGGTTGTTGCGCTCGCCGCCCTGGCGGTCCGGCTCGCCGTTGTTGAATTCGGCGCGCATCGCGACCAATCGATCTTCTTCGCGTTTCAGCTCGGCTTCGAGGATGCGCCGGGCGTCGCTGTCGCGCGCACGCTGCTCGGCGGGGTCGACGCGGCTTCCGGCCGGGCCTTCCGCCTGCCCGGACGAAGCACGCGGCCGCAGGCCCTGGATCACCGTGATCGGCGCCCCTTCGAGCACCTTGCAGCCCTTGTCCTTCGCTTCCTTCGCGGAAATCGCATCGGTGTAGAGCACCGGGTTTCCAGGACAACGGTAGACCACCGCCGGGCCGGCCCCGTGTGCAAGGGCGCCGACGCCACCCACGCAAACCAGCACGGCGAGCCGCAACCGCTTCAACACGCCAGACTTCATGCATTCGCTCCTGTACCCGACCACAACGCCGCACTGCAGGCAGTCGATGACCGCCTGCCCGCGACGCCGGCCGCGTTCGGCCGCGTTCGGCCGGATTGTCACGCATCACAAGAGTACGTCGGTGCGGCGCGACCGGCGCAACGAAAAAGGGACGGCCCGCGCCGTCCCCTTTCCTTGCGCCGCGCGGCGGCAACGCTTACAGCGTGTAGTACATGTCGAACTCGACCGGGTGAGTGGCCATGCGGAAGCGGGTCACTTCCTGCATCTTCAGTTCGATGTAGGCATCGATGTAGGCATCGGTGAACACGCCGCCCTTGGTCAGGAACGCCCGGCCCTTGTCGAGATAGTCGAGAGCCTGGTCCAGGCTGTGGCAGACCGTCGGGATCTTCGCGTCCTCTTCCGGCGGCAGGTGGTACAGATCCTTGCTGGCGGCTTCGCCCGGATGGATCTTGTTCTCGACGCCGTCGAGACCCGCCATCAGCATCGCCGAGAAACCGAGGTACGGGTTCATCAGCGGGTCCGGGAAGCGCGCTTCGACGCGCCGGCCCTTCGGGTTCGCGACGTGCGGGATGCGGATCGAGGCCGAGCGGTTCTTCGACGAGTAGGCCAGCTTCACCGGCGCCTCGTATCCAGGCACGAGACGCTTGTACGAATTCGTGCCGGGGTTCGTGATGGCGTTCAGCGCACGCGCATGCTTGATGATGCCGCCGATGTAGAACAGCGCGAACTCGGAGAGGCCGGCGTAGCCGTCACCCGCGAACAGGTTCTTGCCGCCCTTCCAGACCGACTGGTGCACGTGCATGCCCGACCCGTTGTCGCCGACGATCGGCTTGGGCATGAAGGTCGCGGTCTTGCCGTACGAATGCGCGACGTTCTGGATCACGTACTTCTGCAATTGCACCCAGTCGGCGCGCTGCAGCAGCGTGCTGAAACGGGTGCCGATTTCCATCTGCCCGGCGTTGGCGACCTCGTGGTGGTGCACTTCGCACGGAATTCCCAGCGATTCGAGCACCAAGCACATTTCGGAGCGCATGTCCTGAAACGAATCGACCGGGGGCGTCGGGAAGTAGCCGCCCTTCACCGTCGGGCGATAACCTGAGTTGCCGTGCTCGTATTCCTTGCCTGTGTTCCACGCCGCTTCTTCGGATTCGATCTTCGAGAAGCAGCCGGACATGTCGTTGCCCCAGCGCACGCTGTCGAACACGAAGAACTCGGGTTCAGGGCCGAAGTACGCGGTGTCGCCCAGCCCCGAGGCCTTCATGTAGGCCTCGGCTCGCTTCGCCAGCGAACGCGGGTCGCGCTCGTAAGGCTTGCCGTCGCTCGGCTCGACGACGTCGCAGGTCAGGATCAGCGTCGGCTCTTCGAAGAACGGGTCGATGTTGGCGGTGTTCGGATCCGGCATCAGCTGCATGTCCGAGGCTTCGATGCCCTTCCAGCCGGCGATCGAGGAGCCGTCGAATGCGTGGCCGTCGGTGAACTTGTCTTCGTTGAAATGGGACACCGGCACGCTCACGTGCTGCTCTTTGCCGCGGGTGTCGGTAAAACGGAAGTCGACGAACTTGACTTCGTTTTCCTTCACCATCTTCATCACGTCGGCAACGGTCTTGCTGGCCATCTGGAACTCCTGGTGGAATGCTTGTTCGAGGGTGGAAGTGGAACGAGGAATCGGCCGTCAAAGGCCTGACCGCGGGCTGAAAAAACGCGCACAGGAATGTAGCAGAAAGCATGCCCGTGACCGCTCGCCGCGGCCCAGGTGACGCCCCGTGCACCACTCGGCGCAGACCTCGGCTTGACAATGACCATCGGGTTCCAACCCGGTGCATCGCGTTGCACCGTCATCGGGCGTCAAACAAGCGATCAGCGCACCAACTCGGGGCCAAGCGACGCGCCGTGTACTGCCAGTCCGGCGAGCAGCACCCGATACGCGGAGTCGAGCAATTCGGCCCTGCCCTTCACGCCAAGCTCGATGTGGCGACCCCACTGCGGATGATCGACGCTGGGCAGGCTGAACACCTTGACGCCGTCGAACTGCGCCTCGATGCGCAGCATCAGCGGCGTCAACGTGGCCTCCATCGCGCCGAACACGATCACCGACTTTTCGTGTTGGGCGCGCTGGCCGTGCAGATGCGCATAACGCTCGTCGAGCACCCACTCGATCATCGGCCAGGCCATCACCGGAAAGCCGGGCACGAAGTGAACATCTCGCACCGAGAATCCCGCGATCTTGTTGTACGGGTTTGGAATGATCTGTGCGCCTTCGGGGAACACGCCCATGTTGAGCCGGTGGACGTTGTCGTGCCGATCGGGCTCGAACGCGATGCCCTGCTCCTTCGCGGTGTCACGCATGCGCTCGAGGATCAGTTCGCGTGCCTGCGGGTGCAGCGCCAGCGGCACGCCGAGCGCCGCTGCGGCGCATTGGCGCGTGTGGTCGTCGGGCGTCGCGCCGATGCCGCCGCACGAGAAAACCACGTCGCCGCAATCGAACGCGTGGCGCAGGTCGGCG
>JANMAW010000032.1:0-1944 GCA_031360005.1 Rhizobacter sp. | reverse complement strand
CGGTTGAATGCGATCACGGCGGCTGGCGGGTTGGGTACAATACGGCGAAACCTTCTTGGCGCGAACCGTCGCGGCGGCACTGTGCAGTGCTCCCGACCAACAATCAAGCCCAACGAAGTGAGCTGCACCCCAAGGTGCCTCAACCCGGTTCGACGCGAGAAGCGTCGCCCACCCGCCAGCCGAGAAGCGCACGCCCGTGCCGAGTCAATACGGGCCCGCACCGCGGCTGATGCCCAGCGCCGACATCGAATGTCAGTCGAATACCAGCCGGATCGAGCCGGCCGAGGATGTGAACGAAGCACATGAATAGCCTGGATGCGAAGCGCGTCCTCGAGACCGCCTTGATCTGCGCGAGCCAGCCGCTGCCATTGCGCGACATGCGCGTTCTGTTCGCCGATGAAATCGGCCCGGACACGCTGCGTTCGCTGCTCGACGAGCTGATGCGCGATTGGGAGGGAAGCGGCGTCGAACTCGTCGCACTCGCGTCCGGCTGGCGCCTGCAGAGCCGCCCCGCGATGCGCGAGTACCTCGATCGCCTGAACCCGGAGAAGCCGCCGAAGTATTCGCGCGCCGTGATGGAGACGCTGGCGATCATCGCCTACCGCCAGCCGGTGACGCGCGGCGATATCGAAGACATTCGCGGCGTGACGGTGGCCAGCCAGATCATCAAGCAACTCGAAGATCGCGGTTGGGTCGAGACGATCGGCTACCGCGAATCACCCGGCCGGCCCGCACTGCTGGCGACCACAACGCAGTTCCTCGACGATCTGAGCCTGGCGAGCCTCGAGCAATTGCCGTTGCTGGCTGGCGCGATGGCCGACGGCGCGCAGCCCGCAAGCGCGATGCCCGAGCAGGCCTCGCTGCTCGATGAGTCGGCCGGGCCGCCCCAGCATGGCCTTGAAGCCGCCGCGATCGAGAGCGCTGCTTCTGACTCCGCAATTCACCCGAACCTGCCCGACGAGCCTACGGCGGACGCCACTCCCTTGGAAACCCACGAATGAACGTCAATCCAGACTCCTTGCCGCTGCCCGATGAACAAGCGGCCGCGGCCGCCGACGCCGAGAGCCCGCCGACGCCAGTGCGACGCCGTCGCGCGGTCAAGGCGAGCGAGGAATTGGCGACGTCGCCGGTGGGCGCGCCACAGGGCGGCGCCGACGAGCCCGCCGACGCGACGGCGCCCAAGCTTAGGCGGCGCCGGTTGACGACTGCGGCGCCGGAGGTCACTGGGGGTCCCACTGCCGAGCAGCACCCGGCGCCGGCGCCGGTCGAGGCGGGGATCGATGCGGTCGATCGTGTCAGCCCGAACGAATCAGCCTTCCGCGAGGCCGCACCTTCGAGCACCGATCTGCTGATGCCGATCGCCGCGGCTGCGCATGCCGAGAGCCCGATGCCGCCCGCCGATTCGACCGGCGAAGCCGAGGGGGTGCCAACCCCGGAAGGCGAGGCCGATGGCCCGCGCGGCCGCCGGCGCGGACGCCGCGACCGCAAGCGCGGCGAACGCGGTACGGCGGGCGATCCGCAGCAGGCCGATGCGACGGACGACGCTGGCGCTGCGCCCGGGTTGTCGGTCGCGCCGATTCAGGTGGGCGAGCTGTTTGCACAGGTCCAGTCGGGCGAGTTCGACATCAGCGGCGAGCCGGAGCCCGAGGTCGTCGAAGAAGAGTCCGGCGCGCCGAAGCGTGTGCTATTGCCCGAGCCCGATGCGCCGAAGCTGCACAAGGTGCTGGCGCAATCGGGCATCGGCTCGCGGCGCGACATGGAAGACCTGATCGCCGACGGCCACGTGATGGTCAACGGCGAGCCGGCGCATGTCGGCCAGCGCGTCTCGTTCGGCGACAAGGTCGAGGTCAAGGGCAAGCCGGTGCGGCTGCGCATCGTGCCGCCGCCGCCGCGCATCATCGCGTACCACAAGCCGGTGGGCGAGATCGTCACGCACGACGACCC
>JANMAW010000019.1:0-22497 GCA_031360005.1 Rhizobacter sp. | reverse complement strand
GGGTTGCTCGAGCGACAGATCCTTCAGGTAGATGCGCTGGATCTGGAACACCGGGTTGTCGTCAGCCATGGGGATCTCGGGTTGAATGGGAAGCTCACCCGCCGAATGCAGCGGGCTGTCTGCGGCGGCGATTATCACCGGCGCATTGGCGCAAGGAGTTCAGCTGCCTGCCAGCAGCGGGGCCAGTTCGCCGCGCTGGTCGAGCGCCACCAGGTCGTCGCAGCCGCCCACCCAGGTCGCGCCGATGAAGATCTGCGGCACGGTGCGCCGGCCGGTGAGTTCGATCATCTTCGCGCGCTGCGCGGGGTCGAGGTCGACACGCACATCGTCGATGGTTTCGACACCGCGCTGCTTCAGCAGCGCCTTCGCGTGCTGGCAGTACGGGCAGACCAGTGTCGAGTACATCGTGACGGCCTGCTTCACCGGGGCGCGGCTCATGCGGTCTTCTCGATCGGCAGATTCGCCGCGCGCCAGGCCGCCAGACCGCCGGACAGCGCGCGCGCATTCTCGAAGCCCAGCTTCTGCAGGGTAGCGACCGCGCGGCCGGCGCGCGTGCCGGTCGGGCAGACCACGACCAGCGGCAGCGACTTGTTCTTCGGCAACGCGGTCGAGGCTGCGAGCTGACCGAGCGGAACGCTCTTGGCGCCGGCGACGTGCCCGGCGGCGTACTCGGCGGGCTCGCTCACATCGATCAGGACTGCCTTCTCGCGATTCATCAGCTGAACCGCATCAGTGGTCGACACCTTGCCGCCGCCTCCAGCGCCCTTGTTCACCAGCGGCCACACCAGCAAGCCGCCGGACACCGCGGCCGCGAGGAACAGGAACCAGTTGTCGATGAAGAACTTCACGGGCGGGGCCAATCGGGTGGGAAGAGTCGAGAATTATAGAATTCCAGCGAATCTCGCCCGGCAGCGCGGCGCCATGCCCTCACGTCGTACCCGGTCTGCCACCTCCCTCTCACGCCGCCTTGCCCATGCACAAGCTCGTCCTGATCCGCCACGGTGAGTCCACCTGGAATCTCGAGAACCGGTTCACCGGCTGGACCGACGTCGGGCTCACGCCGCTGGGCGTGCAGCAGGCGCTGCAGGCCGGCCTGCTGCTGAAGGCCGAAGGCTACGAGTTCGACCTGGCATACACCTCGGTGCTCAAGCGCGCGATCTGGACGCTATGGCACGCGCTCGACCAGATGGACCGGACCTGGCTGCCGGTCGTCAACGACTGGCGCCTGAACGAGCGCCACTACGGCGCGCTGCAGGGGCTGAACAAGGCCGAGACCGCGAAAAAATTCGGTGCCGAGCAGGTGCTGCTCTGGCGCCGCAGCTACGACACGCCGCCGCCGGTGCTCGACGCTGCCGACTCACGCTGCGAGCGCGGCGACCAACGGTACGCCAAGTTGAACCCCGGCGACGTGCCGCTGACCGAATGCCTGAAGGACACCGTGGCGCGCGTGTTGCCGGCCTGGAACGACAGCATCGCGCCGGCCATTCGGGCCGGCCAGCGGGTGCTGATCGCAGCCCACGGCAACAGCATCCGCGCGCTGGTGAAGTACCTCGACGGCATCGCGGATGCCGACATCGTTTCGCTCAACATCCCGAACGGCATTCCGCTGGTCTACGAGCTCGACAAAGCGCTGAAGCCGATCCGCCGCTACTACCTCGGTGATGCCGATGCGGCGGCCTCGGCCGCTGCTGCCGTGGCGAATCAGGGCAAGGCCTGACGGCTCAGCGATCGAGACACGCGGCAATGTCACTGTGCAGCGTTTGCGCCAGCACGCGCCGATCGAGTTGCGCGCTCGGGCGCGGCGGCAACAGTGCCACACGCGCGACCAGGCCGTCGCCGCAAGCGACGCGCCACAGGCTTTGCAGAAGCGTCGTGTCGCCGACGAACTCGACGGCCGCGCTGATCGGCTGAGCCGCATCGGAAAAGCGCAGCGCCACCGGCTGTACCTGGGTTGCCGTCGCGATTGCCGCCTGCAGCAGGTTCGCGTGAAAGGGCAGCAAGGCGCGCCCATCCGACGTGGTGCCTTCCGGAAACACCGCGACCGTTTCGCCCGCCGCCAGCGCCTGTGCCATCAGATGCACCACCCGCAGCGCGTCGCGCTTGCGTTCGCGCTCGAGGTAGAGCGTGCCGGCGCCGCGCACCAGGTGCGACAGCAGCGGCCACGCTTTCACATCGGCTTTCGCCACGAAGCGCGCCTGCGGCACCACCGCGTGCAGCGCGATGATGTCGAGCCACGAGATGTGGTTGGCCACCAGCAGGGTGCCGCCTGGCAGCGTGGCGCCCTCGACCCGCATCTCGATGCCCATCGTGCGCAGCATCTTGACCGACCACCAGCGGATGCGCGCGTGGCGCTGGCCGGCATCGAACGCGCGGAAACGCAGCAGCACGAGCGCCAGCCCGTGCGCGCCGTGCACAACGCACCGCGCCAGGCGCCACGCGGCGCGCAGCCGGCGTTTCATGCCCGCGCTTCGTGCGCGACACTGCCGGCGACCAGCGTGAACCGAACCCGGCCGGGCAGCTCATAGCCCTCGAAAGGGGTGTGCTTGCCCTGGCTGCGCAGCGCGGCGGGCGCGACCGTCCAACGCTCGCCGAGGCCGAAGACGCACACGTCGGCCACGCCGCCTTCGACCAGCCGCCCGGCGCTCGCCGCGAGCGAGCCGAGCGCATCGCCGATCACCGCGACCGGCGAGGTCGTCACTTTCGAGAGCGCGCGCAGCAACGGCACCGAATCGTCTTGCCCCCACTTCAGCGCGAGGCTCAGCAGCAGTTCGAGCCCGGTGGCGCCGGGCTCGGCTTCTGCGAACGGCAGGTTCTTCGCGTCGGCGCCGACCGGCGTGTGATCGCTCACCAGCGCATCGACGGTGCCGTCGGCCAGTGCGGCGCGGATCGCATCACGGTCGCGTTGCTGGCGCAACGGCGGGGTGACACGCATCGCGGCGTTGAAGTAGCCGATGTCCACATCGGTCAGGTGCAGCTGATTGACGCTGACGTCGCAGGTCACCGGCAGCCCTTCGGCCTTGGCGCTGCGCATCAGCTCGATGCCGGCGGCGCTGCTCAGGCGGCACACGTGGACGCGCGCACCGGTGTCGCGAACCAGCTCGAAGATCGTCGCCAGCGCGATCGTCTCCGCGATCACCGGAACGCCCGCGAGGCCGAGCCGGGTCGCGAGCGCGCCTTTGGCGGCGACGCCGTTGCCGAGCCAGGCGTCATTCGGCCGCAGCCATGTGGTGTAGCCGAAGGTCGACGCGTACTGCAGCGCACGGTGCAGCACCAGCGTGTCCTGCAACGCCACGTCGGCCTGCGAGAAGCCGACGCAGCCGGCTTCGGTCAGCTCGGCCATTTCGGTCAGCACCTCGCCCTGCAGCCCACGCGTCAGCGCGCCCAGCGGAAAGAGCCGAGCGAGGTTGAGATTGTGGGCGCGGAACTTGAGCATCTGCACCAGGCCGGGCTCGTCGAGCACCGGGTCGGTGTCGGGCGGGCAGACGATGCTCGTCACGCCGCCGGCCACCGCCGCGGCTATCTCCGACTCGAGCATGCTCTCGTGTTCGTGGCCGGGCTCGCGCAGGCGCGCGGCGAGATCGACGAGGCCGGGTGCGACGACGAGGCCGCTCGCATCGATCGTGCGGTCGGGCGTGAACTCGCCGCTGATCTCGCCCAGACCGACGATGCGGCCGGCGGCAATCGCCAGATCGCCCACTGCGTCCCGGTCGGACGCCGGATCGACCAGGCGGCCGTTCCTGATGAGGATCTTCATGGCTGCGGCTTCCGTGTGCTTCAGGCGCGCCAGGTCAGGCGCTGTTGCCCGCGATGATCGACATGACCGCCATGCGCACCGCGATACCGAAGGTCACCTGCGGCAGGATCACGCTCTGTGCACCGTCGGCCACCGCCGAGTCGATCTCGACGCCGCGATTGATCGGCCCCGGGTGCATCACGATCGCGTCGGGTTTCGCGAGCGCCAGCTTGTCGGACGTCAGGCCGTAGCTCTTGAAGAATTCGGCGGCGCTGGGCAGCAGAGCGCCGCTCATGCGCTCGTTCTGCAGGCGCAGCATGATGATCACGTCGGCGCCGGTGATACCTTCCTTCATGTCGTGGCACACGCGCACGCCCATCTCTTTCAGGTCGCCCGGCACGAGCGTCTTCGGGCCGACCGCACGGATCTCGGGCACGCCCAGCGTCGTCAACGCGTGGATGTCGGAGCGCGCGACGCGCGAATGCACGAGGTCGCCGACGATCGCCACCGTCAGCTTCGTGAAATCCTGCTTGTAGTGCCGGATCGTGTACATGTCGAGCAGGCCCTGTGTCGGGTGCGCGTGGCGCCCGTCGCCGGCGTTCACCACATGCACGTGCGGCGCGCAGTGCTGCGCGATCAAGTACGGCGCGCCGCTCTCGCCGTGGCGCACGACGAACATGTCGGCATGCATTGCCGAGAGGTTCGCGATGGTGTCGAGCAGGCTCTCGCCCTTGGCGGCGCTCGAGCGCGCGATGTCGAGGTTGATCACATCGGCGCTCAAGCGCTTGGCCGCGATCTCGAAGGTCGTGCGGGTCCGCGTGCTGTTCTCGAAGAACAGGTTGAACACGCTTTTGCCGCGCAGCAACGGCACTTTCTTGACCTCACGGTCGTTGACGCTCAGGAAGGTTCCGGCGGTGTCGAGGATGTGGTGCAGCACCGGCCGCGGCAGGCCCTCGATCGACAGCAGGTGGATCAGCTCGCCGTGCTTGTTGAGCTGCGGGTTGCGCCGGGCCAGCATCGTCAAGCCCCGCGCCGGGCCGCCACTGGGAAGGCGGCGGCGCCCTCGGGGGGCAGTGCAGCGGCGCAGCCGCAAGGTTGCGGGTTCATCGTTCGCCCTCCTCGAGTTCGAAGCTGAAGCGGCCGGAGTCGTCGCGCGCCAGCGACAGGCGCTGCCCGTGCGGCAGCGTGATGCGCGCCGCGGAAAACGCAGCGTGAATCGGCAGCTCGCGACCGCCACGGTCCGCCAGCACCGCGAGTACGACGCTGGCGGGCCGGCCAAAGTCGTAGAGCTCATTGATCGCCGCGCGGATCGTCCGGCCGGTGTAGAGGACGTCGTCGATCAGCACGATCGGCCTGCCTTCGACATCGAACGGCAAGCGCGTGTGATCGGCGCCGGCGGTCAGGCCACGCGAGCCGAAATCGTCGCGGTGCAGCGCACTCGAGATCACGCCGTGCTCGCCGGTGCGCTGCAGGTCGCGTTGCAGCCGCTCGGCCAGCCAGGCGCCCCCCGACCAGATGCCGACAAGCACCGAGTCGGGCTGCAACAGGCTGCGGACGCCGGCGCGCAGGTCGGCGTAAAGCGCTTCGGCGTCGAGGTTCAGGACGCTCATCCGCAGGCCTCGTTGTCAGCGAGATCGTGTGCTGCGGGATTCGAAACTGCGGCAAGCGCGTCGGCAAGGAACTGGTCGAGGATGATCGCTGCCGACGCCGCATCGAGATCCTGGGCGCCCAGGCTGCGCGCCTCGGTCGTGGTGTAGCGCTCGTCCACCTCGTGCACCGGCAGCCTGAAGCGGCCGTGCAGCCGGCGCGCGAAGCGGCGCGCCCGCTCGGTGTTTTCGTGTGCCGCGCCATCGGGGTGGAACGGCACGCCGACCACCAGCGCATCCGGTCGCCATTCGGCGATGAGCTGGCCGATTGCCTCGAAGCGGGCATCGCCCCGAACAGCCAGCGTGCGCAGCGGCTGCGCGTCGCGCGTCAGCGTATTGCCGGTGGCCACGCCGATGCGCCGGGCACCGAAATCGAAGGCGAGAAATGACAGCGGCGGGTGGCCCGGCGACAACGGCTCCGACGCGCTCATGTTTGCGGCTGGTACGTCGCGAGACGCGTCGCCCTGCCGCGGGCGCGGGCCCGCGCGCCGTCACGGTCGCACGTCGTGTTCATGCGTGCCCCGCCTCCTGGCTCAACATGCCCGCGTCGATGCCTAGCAGCGACAGCGCCTTGTCGTAGCGCTGCTCGACCGGGGTGTCGAAGATGATGCCCGGCTCGGCGCTGACATTGATCCAGCCGTTGCGGCTCATCTCGTCTTCGAGCTGCCCCGCCCCCCAGCCGCTGTAGCCGAGCGTGACGAGGATCTTCTTCGGGCCGGCGCCGTTCGAAAGCGCCTCCAGCACGTCCTTGCTGGTCGTCATTTCCAGCCCGCCGGGGATCTGCAACGACGAGCTGTAGCGCCCGGCCTCGCCGTCTTCGCCTTCGAGTCGCTCGTGCAGCACGAATCCGCGCTCGGTCTGCACCGGGCCGCCGAAGTAGACCGGCGCTTCGGCGATGTCGGCGCGATCCAGCGGCAGCTCGACCTTCTCGAACAGGTTCTTCAGCTTGATGTCGATCGGCTTGTTGATCACCAGGCCGAGCGCGCCCTTCTCGTTGTGCTCGCACAGGTAGATCACCGTGCCGGCGAAGGTGCCCTCGCGCAGGCTCGGCATCGCGATCAGAAACTGGTTGGTGAAGTCGACCGGTGCGCGTGCCATGCGCGAATTTTAGACCTGCGGCAGACTCGGGTCGCATGCAAAAGTCATTGAAAGCCGCGCTGGTCTGGTTTCGGCGCGATCTGCGAGCGCACGACAACGCCGCGCTGTACCACGCGCTGCGCGCGGCGCGGCAGGTCTGGTGCGTGTTCGTGTTCGACCGCGCCATCCTCGACGCGTTGCCGCGGCGCGACCGGCGGGTCGAGTTCATCCACGCCAGCCTGATCGACCTGGATCGCCAGTTGCGCGAGTTGGGCGCCCGGCACGGCGTTGCCGGCGTGCGGCTGCTGGTGCGCCACGGCGCGGCGCGGGACGAGGTCGTCGCGCTGGCTCGAACCCTCGGCGCGCAGGCGGTCTATGCCAACCACGACGACGAGCCGTTCGCGCTGTTGCGCGACGGCGCGGTGCACGACGCCCTCGCGGTTGCCGGCATCGCGCTGCACACCGGCAAGGACCACGTCGTATTCGAGCGCAGCGAAGTGTTGACCCAGGCCGCCACGCCATACACGGTGTTCACCCCGTACAGGAACGCCTGGCTCCGGAAGCTGGAGCCGTTCTTCGTCGAGGCCTACCCGGTCGATCGCCATGCGGCGAGCCTGGCGGCGCCACCGGCTGGCATTGCCGCCGACATGCCGACGCTCGAAGCGATCGGCTTCGAGCGCAGCAACCTGCACGAACTGCGCATCCCGACCGGCAGCGTTGGTGCGCAGGCCATGCTCGCGGATTTCCTGCCGCGCATCGACGCCTACGGCGACACCCGCAACTTTCCCGCCGTCAAGGGCCCGAGCTACCTGTCGGTGCACCTGCGTTTCGGTACGGTGTCGATCCGCGAGCTGGCCGCTGCAGCCTGGGAACGGGCACGGAGCACATCGCAAGACCGCGCGCCGGGCGCGGCCGTCTGGCTTGCGGAACTGGTCTGGCGCGATTTTTACCATCAGGTCCTGCACCACCACCCGCATGTGGCCGGGGGGAGCTTCAAGCGCGAATACGACCGGATTCTCTGGGAAGACGGCGCTGCTGCGCAGCAGCTCTTCGAGGCGTGGTGCGAGGGGCGTACCGGCTACCCGCTGGTCGACGCCGCGATGGCGCAGATCAACCAGACCGGTTACATGCACAACCGCCTGCGCATGGTCGTGGCGAGCTTCCTGACGAAGGACCTCGGGATCGACTGGCGCTGGGGCGAAGCCTATTTCGCCACGCATCTCAACGATTTCGACCTGGCCGCGAACAACGGCGGCTGGCAGTGGGCGGCGTCCACCGGCTGCGATGCGCAGCCGTGGTTTCGCATCTTCAACCCGGTGACCCAGAGCCGGAAATTCGACCCGCAAGGCAGCTTCATCCGCCGCTACCTGCCGCGGCTCAAGGCGCTGCCTGACACGCTGATCCACGCCCCCTGGCTCGCGCGGCCGCTCGATCTGCAAGCCGCGGGCATCGTGCTGGGCCGCGACTACCCGCATCCGGTGGTGAACCATGACGAGGCGCGCGCCCGCACCCTGGCGCGCTATGCGGTGGTGAAAGCTGCGGGCTAGTCTCGCCCGTGCTCAGGCCGGAATGCGGCTCTTCGTGTAGCCCGCGATCAACGCCAGCAGGTCTTCCTCGGAGTACGGCTTGCCCAGGTAGTGGTCGACGCCGAGTTCGGCCGCGTAGTCGCGATGCTTTTGGGCGATCCGCGAGGTGATCATGATCACCGGCAGGTCGCGCAGCCGCGCATCGGCGCGCATGTTGCGGACCAGGTCGAAGCCGTCCATGCGCGGCATCTCGATGTCGGACAGCACGATCTGCGGCACGGTTTCGGCGAGCCGCTCGAGCGCGTCCATGCCGTCCTTCGCGAGCACGACGCGGTAGCCTTCGCGCAGCAGCATGCGCTGCGTCACGCGGCGCACCGTGAGCGAATCGTCGACTACCATCACCAGCGGCGCTTCCGGCACCGCCGGCTCGCTCTCGACCGGGATCGCGGCCGACGCTTCCGGTGACTGCAGCGCGGCCCTTGTGGCTGCGCGCGCCGCATCGCCGTAGAGAGTGGCGAGCGCAACCGGGTTGTAGATCAGAGCGACCGCGCCCGAAGCGAGCAACGTGATGCCCGCGAGCCCAGGCAGGCGCGAAAGCTGCGGCCCGAGGTTCTTGACCACCACTTCCTGGTTGCCCAGCACTTCGTCGACGTGCACCACGATGCGCTGCTGCGCGCTGCGGATCACGACGATGGTGCGCATGCGCGCGGTGCTCTCGCCCGGGCGCGGACTGATCTGCAGCAGCGCACCGAGCCAGAAGAACTGCAGCGCACGGTCGCCAACCGTGTAGGTGCCGCTCGCGTAGGCTTCATCGATCTCCACGATGGCGGCACGGCGAACGACCTCGACCAGTGTCGACGGTACCGCGACCTGCGTGTCGCCGCAGCGAAGCATCACGACCTGCGTGACCGCGGTGGTCAGCGGCAGGATCAACTTGAACGAGGTGCCCTGCCCGACGGCGGTCGCCGTCTCGATGCGGCCGCCGATCGCATTGACGTCGGCGCGTACCACGTCCATGCCGACGCCGCGGCCGGACAGTTCGGTGACGACGTCGGCGGTGGAAAAGCCCGGCGCGAAGATCAGGTTCGAGAGTGCCGCATCGGTCGGCTGGGCGTTGGCGTCGAGCAGGCCGAGCGCAATTCCCTTGGCCCGGATGCGTGCCAGGTCCAGACCGGCGCCGTCGTCACGGAACTCGACGCCGACCTCGTTGCCTTCGTGCGAGAGCGCGACGATGATCGTGCCGGTGCTGTCCTTGCCAGCACGGGTGCGCGCTTCGGCCATTTCAATGCCGTGGCTGACGCAGTTGCGCAGCAGGTGTTCGAACGAACCGGTCATGCGGTCGAGCACGCCGCGGTCGATTTCGATCGAGCCGCCGACGATGTCCAGGCGCACCGACTTGCCGGTCTCCTTCGCGGCCAGGCGGACGACGCGGTACAGCCGATCGGAGAGACCTTCGAACGCCACCATGCGCGTGCGCAGCAGGTCATCCTGCAGGTCGCGTGTCATGCGCGCCTGCGCGACGAGTTCGTCCTCGGTGGTTTCGAGCGAGCGCTTCAGCGTGCGCTGGACCGTGGCCACGTCGTTGACCGACTCGGCCATCATTCGCGTGATTTCCTGGAAGCGCGTGAAGCGGTCGAATTCAAGCGGGTCGAACGTCTGCGACGCGGCCTTGGCGGCCTCGAGCCGCGAGCTCATCTGTGTCTCGGCCTGGAATTCGATGTCGCGCAATTGCGCGCGCAGCCGCTCCAGGTTTTCCGTCAGGTCGGTCAGCGAGGTCTTGATGGTGCCAACGCCGGATTCGATGCGTGAGCGCGTGATGCTCACCTCGCCGGCCTGATTCACCAGCCGGTCAAGCAGCGGTGCACGCACGCGCACCGACGATTGAGCCCCTTGCCCACGGTCGGTCGCCCTGCGCTCGGTGGCGCGGGTCAGCGAGAAACGCGTCCAGTCGATCTCGTGCAGCGCCGCGGCCGGCTCGGTGCCGGCGGTCGCGTCGTGCCCCTTGGCCTGTTCGGTGACCTGGCTCGCAGCGGACGGCTCGGTGACGGCCGTTACGGCGGGCGCCGCGGCCGCGACCCGGGTCGCCATTTCAGGCAGGTACTGCTGCGTCGCAGCCTGCGAGGCCGGACCAGCCGCGGGTTCGGCGGCTTCGAGTGGCGCTGATGGCGACACCGCGTCCATCGAGGCCACTGGTACCAGTCCCGAATTCGACGGTGTCACCTCGAGCGGCAGACCCAGTTCGGGCGCCGTGGGCAGTTCAACCCGCGCCGGCTGCAACGCCGCGTTGTTGCGCCCGGCGGGCGCGGCATCCGCCTGGGTCTCGCCCGATCGCAACGAGTCGAAGGCGTGAAACAGGGCATCTCCGTGGGTTTGCAAAGCCTCGACATCGGCCGCGGCGATCGGCGGGCTCGCAAGCACTAGCTCGATTCGCGATTCGAGATGGTGAGCCATCTCGCCCAGGCGCATCGCGCCTGACAGGCGCGCCCCACCCTTGAGCGTGTGCAGCGTGCGCATGCAGGCCGCCGGATGCGCCGATTCGCCGGGCTTTCTGACCCAGTCGCGCAGATGGCCGGCGAGTTGCGGCATCAGTTCTTCCGCCTCTTCCTCGAAGATCGGGAACAACTCGGCATCGATGGCGTCGACCGCGTCGATAACGTCGTCGGCATCGACCAGCGAATGATTCGATGGCCCGGCACGCGGCGCCTCGACCGGCACGTCGCCGAACGGCCTGAATTCGGCCACGCCCAGCGCATCGAACCGGGTTTCGTCGCGCCCGAACACTGCGTCCGGCGCGGCCCGCGGGCTCACGTCTATACTCGGACGCTGGCGCGCCGCGGCTGCAGTGCCGAACGTTGTTTCGTCGGCCGCCGCTTTGCGCGGCTGCGCCGGCAGCGCGGCGGCGCCGACGGGCGACGGGAGGGCGGATCGTTCCGCCACGGCATCGTCGCGCTCTGGCACGCCGGGCTGCCGCGCCGACGCACGGCGCTCCGCTCCGGTCGGCAGGTCGGCTGCCGCGACCGCCGCTTCAAGCCGGCGTGACGAGCTGAGTTCATGATCGGCCAAGCGAGCCATCAGCTCGGGCGACGGCTCACTCAGGAAACCGGCCGCGAATTGATGCAGCAAGCGGCGAATCTCTTCGGCCGCATCGACGAACAGGCGTGCCTCTTCCGGCGTCCCGCGGCCGATGGCCAGCGAGCGAGCCTGCGCATGTTCGAGCAAGCGCGCCAGCTGCGACAGGTCGGCGAAGCCCACGGTCGCCGAGCTGCCGGCGAGCGAATGCGCCAACGAGATCGGCGTTTCGCCGATTGGGCGATGCAACTCCATTCCCCACTCGGCGACTTCGATCGCGAGGCGGCGCGACAGCACGTCGGCTTCGTTCAGGTAGATGTTGAACAGCGGGATGCCGATGCGCAGAGGCCCGACGACCTTGACGTGGTCTTCATCGAAAGCGCGTTGCTCAACGGGCGGCGCGGCCAGAGCGGCGGTCGGCAGCGTGCCGGCCGCTGGACCTTTGTGCGCAGGCGCTGCGGAATCGAGCCCAGCGCCCGGGCTCTTCGGGGCAGATTGCGCTTTGGTCGCGACCGGAACAGCGATGGGTTCGGCCGCGCGCAACGCGGCAGCGTCGTCGGCGATATCGAGTTCGAGGTCGACAATCAGCAGGTCCGTCGGCGCAGCGACCGCCGGCTCTTCAATCGTGTCGCCGATCGGCAGCCGTTCGGTCGGCGCACTGTCGAAAGGGTCTGCCAGCGTCGGGGTGGTGATGTCGAGCGACGTGTGGTCGCTGGCGATGGCATGGTTAGCGGCGGCGTTGGCGGCGTCCAGTTCGGCAAGATTCAACTCGAACGAGAACACCGGCTCGGGCCCGGCTGGCAGCGCGATGGCCCGCAGGTCGAGGTCGGCGCCGCTCGGCAGATCGAGCGGCAGGCCGAATGCGAGCGGCGCTGCCACGGCAGGGCTCGGCACGGCGGACAACTGCCCTGCACTGACGCGCTTGGCAGCTTTGATGACGGTTGCCGGATCGTGCGAGCCGCGGCGCCGCGCCGCAATGTCTTCGACCCAGCCTGCCAGGTAGCCGAGGCTCCATTCGGTGAACCCCAGCAGAGCTTCGGCCGCGACCGTCTGGTCGGCGAGCTGCGTGTTGTAGATCTGCTCGCAGGCCCAGGCCGCTTCACCGAAGTCCTTCAGCCCAACCATTCGCGAGCTGCCCTTGAGCGTGTGGAAGGCGCGGCGCAGCGTCGTCAGCAGCGACAGGTCGTCGGGCGTGCGCGCGAGGTCGGCGCGCGCGCTCTTGGCCGTGGCGAGAACCTCGCGTGCTTCTTCAAGGAAGATCTCCCGCATCTCGTCGTCGTGCGCCAATTTGCCGGCTGTGGTCGACGGGGCGAAATCGAGCGTCATCGGCCGGCTCAGGCGTCCGGCGGCGGTGGGAGTCTGGGGGTCGAGTCCGACCGGAGTGGACCGCGTCGACACGAAATCGACCAGCGCTTCCGACAACTCGCCGCGGACCGTCGCCTGACGGCCCGAGTCCTCGGCCTGCCCGAGCGCTTGCTGCGCCTTCAGGACCGCCGCGCTCAGCGCCGGCTCGTCAGCAGCCTGCGCCTCGTGGGAAAGCCGTTCCAGGTCGCGCGACACGTCGGCCACCGACACGTCCTCGCGCACCGAGGTGAACGCCAGCATCTGGGCCTGCTCGAGCAAGCGCTGCTCGACCGGCGCTTGCGTGCCCGGAGTGCGCGACGACGCCATCACCTCGCTGCGGCCCATCACGGGGCTCAGCGTGCCGGCTGCCGCGTCGTAGGTGAACAACGACTTCGCCAACTGTGGCTGCACGCTGAGCATGTCGATCAGGAACCCGAGCGCGCCGAGGTTGCCCGCCAGCCGGTCGAACACAGCGGTCTGCCCGACGTGCTGCGGGTCGACTTCAGTCGACGCGAGCGCATCGACCTCGTCGCGCATGCGCAGCAGGGCGGCCGACGCCTGGTCCATGCCCAGCACCGAAAGCACGCCGCGCATCGACGCCAGCTGGTTCGGCACCGGGATGAGTACCTGCCGCTGCTCGGGCGAGCGGAAGTACTGGTCGATCAGCTTCTCGGCTTCCGACAGGCTGGCCCGCAGCTCCTGCACCACGCTGCCCATCGTCTGGCGATCGGAGACGCGGCGGTACAACTCCTCCATCCACCCCTCTAGCGGGTCGGAGGCACGTCCCTTGCGCACCGCGGACAGGCGCTCGGCGAGGCGGCGCACGCGTGTGGCCTGGGCCGGGTTGTCAAAATCGGCATCTTCAAGTGCGGCTTCGACGTAGAGCAGACTAGTGGCCACTTCCATCGCCAGCGGCGCCGGCGGCGCGCTGCCGCCTTGCTGGGTCTGCACGACGGCCTGCTGCAACTCGGTCGCGAAAGTCTCGCCGAGCGGGAACAGACGCTTCAGCGATTCGCCGACCAGCGCGAACTGCTCCGACAGGCCGGTCATGCGATGCATCTCGCCACCAGCGACGGCCGACCACGCATCCTTGGCGGCAGCGACACGCTTGCGTGCCTGCGCGATCACGGCCGGGTCAAAGCGCCCCAGCACGCTCACCGAATAATCGGCGGGCAGTTGATGGACCAGGCCGTAGGTCCGCCGCACCGCCGCCAGTCGCGGCGCCTTGCGGCCGTCGCCAGGCGAGGCGCTTTGCGCACAAAAGAACAGCAGGTCCTGCGCCAATCGCTCCGACACCTCGAATTCGCCACGCTCGAGGATCCGGTATTGCGCCAGCAGGCGCGACGTCATGCGCTTGCTGAACACGTCGGAAATGAGCAGCCCGTGGGCCTGCGCATCGAAAACCGCCGAGGCGAGCTTCCACAGCGTCGCGATTTGCGGCTGCGTCGCACCCGCTCCGAGCCCGGCGCAGAGGTCGCTCATGCGTGCCGCCGCGAGCGGGTCGGCCGCGCGCATCAGCGGCAACAACTGCGCTTCGATCGCGGAGTGGGTCGAGTCGTCGTGAACGCGCGGCGCCGCCGATGGGTCGCCTGGCAGGTCGCGCCACTGCCAATCCACCGCCCACAGGTCTGCCGGGTGCACCCGGTCGGCTCCGGCGGCCTCCTGAATCGCGCGGTACTGCGGAAACAGCGAGAGCGCGGAGACCGGCTTGTTCGCGAGCAACCGGGTCAGGTAGTCGAGCAGCGCGAACGAAGCACGCTCGATGTCGTCGACGATTTTCGACGTGAGCTTGTGCGGCTTGCTGACGAAGCGCTGCACCAGGGCCTCGCTCGCGCGCAGCACCATCGCTGCGGCCGACTGACCGACGAGTTCGAGGGCACCCACACCCTGGTGGATTTGCGAGCGCGCCATGCGCAGCACTGCCGGGTCGACCGCATCGATGTCGGAGCCGCCGAGCGCTTCGGCTTCCTTGACGAAGCGGCGCAGGGCCTTGTGCGCCGCCTCGAGCGAGCGTCGCAACTCTTCGTGCACCCAAGCCAGTGTGCTCAGGTCGTCGCTGCGGTCGTCGGGCTTGGGGCTCATCTGGGCGCTCATGGTTCGAGTCAGAGGAAATGGCCGGCTGTCACTCGATCTTGAATCTGGCCACCGACTGCTTCAGGTCATCTGCGGTGCGCGACAGTTCGCGCACCATCTGCGCGGTGGAGCGCGTGCCCTCGCCGGTCTGTTCGGTCACCGCGAAAATGTGCTGGATGTTCGCGGCCACCACGTTGGCCGACTGCGCCTCGCTCAGCGCCTGGTTCGAGATCTGCCCGATCAGCTCGGCGAGCTGGCGCGACACACGGTCGATTTCGCCGAGCGCCGTGCCGGCCGCGTCGGACAGTCGCGCTCCTTCGACCACGCCCTGCGTGCTGCGCTCCATCGCGCCGACCGCATCCTGCGTGTCGGCCTGAATCGTCTTGACCAGCGCGGCAATCTGTCGCGTCGCGTCGCCGGAGCGTTCGGCCAGGCGCTGCACTTCCTCGGCCACCACCGAGAAGCCGCGACCCGCCTCACCAGCCGACGCCGCCTGGATGGCAGCGTTCAGCGCCAGCACGTTGGTCTGTTCGGTAATGTCGGAAATCAGCTCGGTGATTTCGCCGATCTCCTGCGACGATTCGCCGAGACGCTTGATGCGTTTGGAGGTTTCCTGAATCTGGTCGCGAATCGAGTTCATGCCGCCGATCGTGTTCTGCACGGCGCGCAGGCCCGACTCGGCCGCGTGCAGCGACTGGCGTGCGACCGCGGCAGTCTGCTGCGCCTGGCCCGACACGTCGTTGATTCGCCCCGCCATCTGCAGCACCGACTCACCGGTATCGCGAATCTCGCGCAACTGTTCGCTCGACGTGGCCAGCAGCTCGGTCGACGTCGCTTCCACCTGCTGGGTCGTGTCGGTCACCCGACCCGCCGTGCCGTGCACCTGCGATACCAGCTGGCGCAACTCTTCCACCGTGTAGTTCACCGAGTCGGCGATCGCGCCGGTGATGTCTTCGGTCACCGTCGCCTGCTGGGTCAGGTCGCCTTCGGCCACCGCCTGCAGTTCGTTCATCAGCCGCAAAATCGCCGCCTGGTTGGCGTCGTTGACGCGCTTGGCCTCCTGCTGCTCGCGCTCCGCCGTGATGCGCTGCGCCACCGCGGTTGAGGCGCGTTCGGCCTGGTCGCGCACGTACAGGCGCAGCGAACCCGCGCCACCGAGCGTCAACAGCAACGCCGGGAGCAGCAGCAGAGCCAGGCTCAGCGCGCTGAATCCGGTCTCCCGGACGAGGCGTTCCTGCACCGACTCGAGGCCCTTGCGCAGCGACTCGCTGTCGCCGACGAGTGCGGACTGCGCTTCGCGCGCCGCCACCAGCCCCTGCAGGTTGCCGAGAATCGCGCCGGCCTCGGCCCGGGTCTGGTCGTACTGCTTCATCAGCGCGCCAAGTCGCTCCCTGGTCTGCGGGTCCTTCGTGCCCGGCAGGCGCAACTCCGCGTTGCCGTCGGACACACCCAGAGCGATTTCGCGGAAGGTGTTGAGGTCCTTGCCGAGCAGGAAGACCGCCTCCGGGCTCACGCCTTCGATCGTGACGAATTCGTTGGCCGACTTGCCGATGCGCTGCGTCAGCATCACGAGCTGGCCAACGGCCGACAGCTCTGCCGGCGACGCTTCCTGCTGCAGCTTCAGCGACGACACGGTCTCGGCGATCTCGAGCAATTCAGACGACTGGCGGTTGATCGACCGCAACCCCTGATTCACCTGCGTCAGGGTCTTCTGCTGGCCGAGCACCGTGGCGGCGTTCTTCTCGGCGCGATCCACCAGCGGCACCACCTGCCCCAGCGAGTCCTGCACGCCCGATGGGGCGGCTGCGATGTCGGCGGCGCCGCTGCGCAGGCCGCGCACGTTATGCACGAGCACCTCGACGCTCTCACGCACTTCGGGGAAGGCCTGCGCGCTACCGACCAGCGCTTGCGAGACCGACTTGGCGAGCCGCTGCGACTGCATCAGCGCCTCGCCGCTGGCGCCCACCTGAACTGCGCCGCGGTTCGCTGCCAGCAGCGACAGGGATGTCATCACAATCAGCCCGGCCAGGCCGAGGCCGATCAGGATGAACAGCAGGCGCTGTTGTTCGGCCACCGGTCGCTTGCCGATCAGCGGCAAGCCGGAGCCGCCGGCCAACACGGCATTCTTGCGCTCCTGGACACGGGCTTCGGTAAGAGCGGCCCCTTCCGAAGGCTCTGCCTCCGAGATGATCGAGGCGCCGTGGTCAACCGGCTTCTGCATCGGCGGCGCGTCGGGCATCGGGGCGCGACTCGCCCTTCCGGCTCGGCCCTCCGTCGCCGAACTGGCGCGACGCGGCGCAAGCGATTTGTCCAAGGGCAGCGTCGCGGCCATCACGGCGCTGGGAGTGACGCGGGCCTCTTTCTGACCGCGACCGGTGATCTTGTTCAGGAAGCTCATATAGCCCTCGTGCGATCTTGTCTTTGGTGTGCGAATGCCGGCGGCACTCAACTCACTATCTTCAGAAATGCTTCGTCTCTCGCCAGCCCGGACAGCAGCAACTCCTGCCAGAGCCGACCCGACCCATCACGCAGACGCGCGCCGACGAACGCCGGCCGCGACACGTCGTCGTGCGCCTCGGGACTGAGCTCTTCATCGCTGCGCAGTCCCGCCAGACGATCGACCATCAACGCACAGTTGATGTCGAGTGATTCGTTGAAACCGACCACATGCGACTGCTCGCGGCCCGCCGGCTCGTGGCTCGCCGGGCTCGTCTTGACGCCGAGGAACCCGGCCAGATCCACCACACCGTTCAAGTGGCCGCGAAGATTGGCCACGCCCAGGAACCAGCGATGGCTATGCGGCACCGGCAGAATCGGCGCCATCGCGAAGATCTCGCCGGCCTCGCGCAACGGCAGCAGGAAACCGCGCCCGCTGCATTCGACCGCGAGCCACGACTGGCCGCGCGTCTGCGTACGCGCCGCCTGAAGTCGCTCGGCGAGCCGGCTCTGGAGCTCGCGCAATGCTTGCTTGTTGGCCATTCAGGGTTCCGTGGCGTCGGCCGGTCTCGGGCGTAGTCGCGCAGCGTCAATCGAAGGCGTGGATCTTCGCGACGAGTTCGTCGGCGTTGACCGGCTTGACGATGTAGTCGCGCGCGCCTTGGCGCATGCCCCAGACCTTGTCGGTTTCCTGGTTCTTGCTCGTGCACATGATCACCGGCACGTCGACAAAGCGCGGATCGCGCGTGATCGCGCGGGTCAGCTGAAAGCCGTTCTGCCCGGGCATCACGACGTCCATCAGGATCAGGTCAGGCGTTTCTTCACCAAGGCGGCGCATCGCCTCTTCGCCGTTTTCCGCGGTGCGCACGGTGTAGCCGCGCTTGACGAGCAACTCGGAGAGGGAGTGCAGTTCGGTCTTCGAGTCGTCGACCAGCAGGATTTTCTTGATCGTCATGTGTTTGTCCTCAATCGTCGGCAGTAAAGTTCAATGGGGCTGGCGGGTCGGCCGGCCGAGATGCATCAGGCGGTGCGCCGATGCTGCTCCACAGCTTTCAGCAGCTGGTCCTTGGTGAAAGGTTTGGTCAGATATGCCTCGGAGCCGACCATTCGTCCGCGTGCCTTGTCGAACAGGCCATCCTTGGACGACAACATGATCACCGGCACGCCGGCGAACTTGGTGTTGCGCTTGATGATCGCGCAGGTCTGGTAGCCGTCCAACCGCGGCATCAGGATGTCGCAGAAGATCAGGTCCGGGTCGTGGTCATTGACCTTCGCCAACGCATCGAAGCCGTCTTCGGCCAGCAGCACTTCGTAGCCGCCTTGCTTCAGGAAGATCTCGGCGCTGCGGCGGATCGTGTTGCTGTCATCAATGACCAGCACCTTGACGCCTTCAGGGTGGTCCGGGGCCGGGTTGCTCAACAAGCATTCTCCTCAACGACACGGTGGCGAGGGGCGGGATCGCCCTCTCGGCCTGTTGTCCGATCCAATGGATCGGTCAGATCTGAACCATTTCGAAATCTTCCTTGCGCGCGCCGCACTCCGGGCAGGTCCAGTTCATCGGCACCGCTTCCCATGGTGTCCCCGGCGCGATATCGTGCTCCGGATCGCCGGCGGCCTCGTCGTAGATCCAGCCGCAAATCAGGCACATCCAGGTTTTGGGTTCAGTCACTTTTTCCGACGGCCCGATTCGGCGCGTTGCTTCACTACAATGCAGACAGATTGTAGCCATCGGTATTGGCAAAAATCCAAGTCTTTGTAGGTACATACGCAACATTCTTCACGTTCGCCTAGAGGTTTGGCCGAGACCCTCCGAGCACCCCGGCCAGCCCCTCATCCAACGCTGCGGCCTCCTTTCGATGATCGTTGAAACCCCCACTCCCGACACTGAAGCCGAAGAGCGGCAGGAGCAACCCGCGCCTGCCTGCGTGATGAGCTTCAACGCCAGCGACCCGAGCGGTGCTGGCGGCATCGCCGGTGACGTGGCGACCATCGCGGCGATGGGCGCGCACGCGCTGCCGGTCATCACCAGCATCGTGATGCGCGACACCGCCGAGGTCTTCGACCATCATGCGATCGACGCCGAGGTGATCGCCGAACAGGCGCGCAGCATCCTGGAAGACGTGACCATCGCGGCCTGGAAGGTCGGCTTTCTCGGCTCGACCGAAGGCGTCAGCACGGTCGCCGAGATCCTCTCGGACTACCCCGACGTGCCACTGGTGGCCTACATGCCCAACTTGTCGTGGGTCGACGACGATGAGCAGCAAAGCTACCTCGACGCCTTTCGCGAGCTCGTGTTGCCGCAGACCGAGGTGCTGGTTGGCAGCCACCAGACACTGACCGACTTTCTGCTTCCCGAATGGGACAACGAGCGTCCGGCCTCGCCGCGCGAGCTTGCGGTCGCGGCCGGCGAGCACGGCACGCGCTACGTGCTTGTCACCAGCGTGCCGCTGCCCGATCAGTTCATGGACAACGTGCTCGCGTCACCGCAAGGCGCGATCACCGGCGAGAAGTTCGAGCGCTTC
The DNA here is from genome assembly GCA_031360005.1 of Rhizobacter sp. Taxonomy (GTDB): domain Bacteria; phylum Pseudomonadota; class Gammaproteobacteria; order Burkholderiales; family Burkholderiaceae_C; genus LMDS01. The sequence goes on along the minus strand of JANMAW010000019.1, from coordinate 3,071 downwards.
GAACTGAGCTTCGTCGGCGCCGGCGACACGCTCGCAGCGGCACTCGCTGCATTGCTGGCAGCCGGCGCGGATCTGACCGCCGCGGTCGGTGAGGCGCTGGCCTTTCTCGATCAGGCGCTGGATGCGGGCTTTCGGCCCGGCATGGGCAACGTGATCCCGGACCGCTTTTTCTGGGCCCTGTCGCCCGGTGAGGAAGACGGCGAGCCTGGGGCCGAGGATGCCCCCGACGACGGCACGGCACCGAGAAGCCAGCGCAATGTCCACTGATGTCACCAACGCCCAACTCTTCGCGCGCGCTCAGAAAGTCATCCCCGGCGGCGTGAATTCGCCGGTGCGCGCGTTCCGTGCGGTCGGCGGCACGCCGCGCTTCATCGCGCGCGCGCAGGGCGCGTACATGTTCGACGCCGAAGGCCGGCGCTACATCGATTACATCGGCTCCTGGGGCCCGATGATCCTCGGTCACGGCCACCCGGCCGTGCTGGACGCGGTACAGAAGGCGGCCCTCGACGGCTTCTCGTTCGGCGCGCCCACCGAGCGCGAGATCGAGCTCGCCGAAGAGATTCTGGGCATGGTGCCGAGCATGGACCAGCTGCGCCTCGTCAGCTCCGGCACCGAAGCGGCAATGAGCGCGCTGCGGCTGGCGCGAGGCGCGACCGGGCGCAGCAAGATCGTCAAGTTCGAAGGCTGCTATCACGGTCATGCCGACGCACTGCTGGTGAAGGCCGGCTCGGGGCTGGCGACCTTCGGCCACCCCACCAGCGCCGGCGTTCCGGCCGAGGTGGTGCAGCACACGGTGGTGCTCGAGTACAACAACGTCGCACATCTGGAAGAAGCCTTCGCGCTGCACGGCCCGGGCGTCGCCTGCGTGATGATCGAGCCGATCGCCGGCAACATGAACTTCGTTCGCGCGTCGGTGCCGTTCATGAAGCGCCTGCGCGAACTGTGCACGCAGCACGGCGCACTCCTCGTGTTCGACGAGGTCATGACAGGGTTTCGCGTCGCGCTCGGCGGGGCGCAGAGCCTCTATGCGCGCGCGATCCCGGGCTTCGAGCCTGACATCAGCGTGTTCGGCAAGGTCATCGGCGGCGGCATGCCGCTCGCCGCGTTCGGCGCGAAGCGCGCGGTGATGCAGCAGCTCGCGCCGCTCGGCCCGGTCTACCAGGCCGGCACCTTGTCGGGCAACCCGGTGGCCACGGCGTGTGGCCTCGCCACGCTGCGCGAGATTCGCAAGCCCGGCTTCTTCGAGGCACTGTCGGCCAGCACGCGTGCGCTGCTCGACGGCCTGCTGGGCGCCGCCAACGAAGCCGGCGTGCCGATGGTCGGCGACTGCGAAGGCGGCATGTTCGGATTCTTCTTCACCCGCTTTCTGGATGACGGGCTGCCGCAGAACTACGGCGCCGTGATGGCCACCGACAAGGAGCGCTTCAACCGCTTCTTCCACGCGATGCTGGACCGCGGCGTGTATTTCGCGCCGGCCATGTACGAGGCCGGGTTCGTCAGCAGCGCCCACGCGCCCGACGATCTGCGCGCCACCGCGACCGCCGCGCTGCAGGCTTTACGCTGACATCGCGGCGTCGGCCCGGCCGCGCCTTCACTGCGGCGGTTCGACAGGTAGCCCGGCTCGAGCGCGGCGGCTGCGTCTGGCCGCGCCGTTTGGTTCAGGCGGGCGACGACCGCAGGCCGTAGACCTTGCCTCCCGCGAACAGGTACTCGGCTCGAACCACCGCGTCGCCCTTCTCGCCGATCAGCGTGAAGCCGAGCACTTCGACCGCTTCGCCGACCTTGATCTCGGGCACCTTCCAAGCCTCCATGCGCGTGAGCGGCGCGAGTTCGATCTCCCAGACCTTGTCGCGCCGCGTCGGCAGCACTGCCCCGGCGAGCAGCTTCGCCGAATCGACTGGCGCAGCTTGCGTCGGCACCGCGCGCCTAGCCAGATCGGCCGGCAGCTTCAGATCAGGCGGGACCTCGATCTCGAGTTCGGCGTGCGGGTTGCGCCAGCTGACCTTGACGACCTTGCCTAGAAGGTAGATCGGCCGCTCCTGGTCGAAGCTGCTCCAGCCGTGGTGGGCGAATGCCTTTGGCAGCAGCACCAGCGTGCTGAGGCCGAGAACGGTGCGTCGATGCATTGGGGTGCTCCTTCAACGGTAGGCAATCCAGCGACCGCAGATGATGACGCCGAGCCATAGCCCCAGCGACAGTGCGGTCTGGGCGCGGGCGGTCGCGTCGAGCTTCGCAAGCCCGCCGCGCGCATGGAACAAGCCGGCGTTGGCTCCGGCCAGCGTCAGCAGGCCCATCTTCAGCACGAACGCCCGGTTGGCGATCAGGTCGGCGGCCTGGCTGGCGAACATCAACGCCCCGCTGAACACGGCGAGGCCGAAGCCGCTCAGGGACAGCGTCAGCGCGAGCCGCGCCAGCGCCGGAATCGGCAGCTCGCGGCCGAGGCCCAGGACGCGGAGTTCGAACAGCACCAGGTTGCCCACCAGCATCGAAATGCCGGTGATGTGCATCACCTCGAGCGCCGGGTAGGCGACGGGGTTGCTGGCGATCCAGGACATCATGGGCGACGATTCTGCATGCGCAAGCGTCACGCCTCCGCGTGCCTAGAATCCCCCGATGCACATTCACATCCTCGGCATCTGCGGCACCTTCATGGGGGGGTTGGCCGCGCTGGCCCGCGAAGGCGGCCACACCGTGACCGGTTGCGATGCCAACGTCTACCCGCCGATGAGCGACCAGCTCCGCGCGCTGGGCATCGAGCTGGTCGAAGGCTACGGCGCCGGGCAGCTCGCGCTCAAGCCGGACCTGTTCGTCGTCGGCAACGTGATCTCGCGCGGCAACTCGCTGATCGAGGCCATACTGGACGCTGGCCTGCCCTACACCAGCGGACCGCAATGGCTCGCCGAGAATGTGCTGCAGCGCCGCCACGTGCTCGCGGTGGCTGGCACGCACGGCAAGACCGGCACCACCGCGATGCTCGCGTGGGTGCTCGAGTGCGCCGGGCTCGCGCCGGGCTTCCTGGTGGGTGGCGTGCCGCTGAACTTCGGCGTGTCGGCACGCCTGGGCACGGTGGC